>CAYJNB010000005.1:0-27647 GCA_964371205.1 uncultured Treponemataceae bacterium | reverse complement strand
TTGACCCACATGGCGCCGTTGCTTGGCAAGCTTGGGACGATATTCGCAAATTTGCCATTCAAGATTTAACTGACGGTAAGCCACACGACAACGAAAAACCAGGTCTTACAAACAATCTTCCTGAGTGGTCATCAGCAATCTTAGACAAAAAAGCTGTAGGAGTTCTCTTAGAAACAGCTCATCCGGCAAAATTTGGAGAAACGGTTAAAGATTCAATAGGTAGAGACCCTGCCTTGCCTCCACGTTTAGAAAAAGTATTAACTTTACAAGATCGTTCAATTCCAATGACTGCAGATTATGAGTCATTTAAAGAGTGGCTCGTAGAAAACTTGTAATTTATAGAAAGCTATAGCTATGGAAATACACAACACACAAAAAGAACATGAATCTAAACTAAGCAAAAGTAAAAAAACAGTCGAGAGGCGCTCAGTGCCTCTTCGATTTTCTTTTACTAGAATGCGACTAGTATTAGAAGTGGGCTTTTTACTTGCTGTTATAACCATTGCTCTTTGCGCTTTTTTATACATACGTGATAATACCGTAACAAAACAAACAAATACCTCAAAATTAGTAACTGCAGAAATTATTCAGGCAATAGAACTAACCACAATAAAGTATCGTTACCAAGCACAAGTTTTAGTAGAAAAAGATTTGTCGGTTTTTGGCTATCGCCTTTTTGATAGCCATAACATTGTTTTTTTTGATGGTATTATTCATGCAGGAATAGATTTTACAGATGCAAAAAGCATACAGGTTAGAACTAATCCCATTACTAATAGTATTAGCGTTATCCTCCCAGAAACAAAAATATTATCAAACAATATTGAGTCTCAAGAAGTATTCGATGAAGATCGCTCTGTCTTTTTACCAATTAGCGTTCAATCAGTATTTGATGAAATAAATGTGCAAAGAAATATTCAAAGCCAAAGATTTATTGATTCAGGTGGATTGCAAGAGGCTCAACAAAGAAGCGAACTACTTGTTGAGCGTCTCTTATCTGCAATGGGTTTTGAAAAAATAACAATAACGAGCTTACGGTAAAGTTGGAAGAGCCATTACTTCATTTGAAGGAAGAGCCTTTCTTTCTTTTTGAAATTTTATCGTAAACGAGTCATTCTTATAATCAATTATAACTGTACTTGCCTCTCCTCCATCACCTTGGAGTAATCGCATGGCTAAAGGATCCTCTATTTCTCTTTGAATAAGGCGACGCATTGGGCGCGCTCCAAAGTTTGGCTCGTACCCATTTTCTATTAAATACGTACGCGCAGCAGGTCGTACTTTTAAATTAAGCGTGCGCTCAGCAAGTCTCTCGGAAAGTTCTGCAAGCTGAATATCTAATATTGCATTCACTTCTTCTTTACTCAAAGCAGTAAAAACAATTACATCATCAATACGGTTAAGCAACTCTGGACTCATTAAGCGCTTTAGCTCGGCAAGTGCGCTAGACTTTATTTCGTCATAATGCATAATACCATCTGCAAAACTATTAAAACCAAGACGATTTTCGTTAGAGATTTTTCGAGCACCGGCGTTACTAGTCATAATAATAACTGTGTTGCGGAAGTTAACAGTATGACCAAGATTATCGCGCAGCTCGCCTTCTTCCAATACTTGTAAAAGCAAGTTAAACACATCTGGATGTGCCTTTTCTATTTCGTCGAGTAGAATAACTGAATACGGATTTCGTCTTACTTTTTCTGTTAAAACGCCACCATCATCATACCCTACATACCCAGGAGGAGCCCCAACAAGTCTGGATGCATTATGTTTTTCCATGTAATCGCTCATATCGATTCTAATTAAAGAATCTTCAGAGTTAAACAAGAATTTAGCTAGCGTTTTTGCAAGTAACGTTTTTCCAACACCAGTTGGGCCTAAGAAAATAAAGGAACCTTGCGGACGACGAGTAGAGGATACACCTATACGTGCGCGACGCACTGCAGATGTAATAGTTTTTATAGCCTCATCTTGACCAATAACTGTTTTGTGTAATTCAGCTTCCATGTTAATAAGCTTATCGGTTTCTGATGTACTTAAACTATCAAGAGGAATTCCTGTCATTGTAGAAAGCACCTTACAAACATCTTCTGAGTCAACTACATGCATGCCGTTTGAGGCACCTTCTTGCCACGAGGTTCGAAAGTCTTCTAAGAGTTCTCTCAATTTGCGCACTTCATCGCGTATTTCTGCAGCTCTTTCGTAGTCTTGATGCTGTACCAACTGTAACTTCTCGTCATTTAAAGACTGAATACGCTTTTCAAGCTCAGCTAATTCAGGCGGTTGCACATCTGACTGGATCTTTTTCATGGCGCCTGCTTCGTCCAGTACATCTATAGCCTTATCTGGTAAAAAGCGATCTGTAATATAACGCTTGGAGAAACGAACGATAGTATCAACAACATTACTATCATAGCGCACACCATGAAACTCTTCGTATTGTTTCTTTAATCCATCTAATATGAGACGGGTATCGATTTCGCTTGGCTCTTCTACTCGAACCACTTGAAAACGACGCTCAAGTGCAGCGTCTCTTTCAAAGTACTTTCGATATTCTTTGCTCGTTGTTGCACCAATACATTGAAGCTCACCACGAGAAAGAGCTGGTTTGAGCATATTAGAAGCATCTAAAGAACCTTCTGATCCACCTGCTCCAATTATGGTATGTAATTCATCTATAAATACAATAATGTCTTTTTCTTCAGTTATTTCCTTCATTATGCGCTTCATGCGCTCTTCAAACTCACCACGATACTTTGTTCCAGCAATTACCAGCGCAATATCTAGTGTTAAAATTCGTTTATTTAAAAGCACACGTGGAACACTTTGCGTAACTATGCGAGATGCTAAGCCCTCAACTATTGCGGTCTTTCCAACTCCTGGTTCGCCCACTAGTACAGGGTTGTTTTTTGTTCGACGTGATAATATTTGTATAACACGCTGAATTTCTTGCTCACGACCAATTACAGGATCTATACTACCCTCTTTAGCCTTAGCCGTTAAATCTCGACTAAATTCTTTTAATAGCGATTGATTTTGCGGCTTTTGAGCATGTTGATTCGCTCCTTGATTTGGCTGCTGTCGTGCATGCACCTCACCTACTGCTGGTACAGAAAAGGTAAAACCGCCTTTTGTAGAGCTATTTTCCATTGACTTAACAGTTAAAACTGCATTTCGGGCAGCTTCTATCGAAACACCTGCTTTTGTAAAGAAGGCATTCATTAAACTTTGTTCTTCTCTAAGCGAAGCAAGTAAGAGATGCTCAGTGCCAATATAATCATGTCGCAATAAACGAGATTCAATTGCAGCAATTTCGAGCAAATTGCTTAGCCGTCGAGATGCTGGAATATCAACTGGTGATTCCTTAGGTGAATTAATAGGTACACCCTGTTCTAACGAAAGGCGTAACATAAGTATATTTATTCTCAAATGTCTTAAAACTGAATATCCGAGCCCATCAGCACTCTTTAAAAGTGCTAAGATAAGATGTTCTGGTAATACTTTAACGCTACCAGTCTTACGTGCTTCGTCTTGAGACAGTGTATTTATAAGTCGTTGAGCTCTGGGAGATAACCCCTCAATCATAGACCCTCCAAATATATAGAAATTTTACAGTTTTGACTGCATATATTAATATAGCTATATTAATTGAATAAAGCTAGTTTAAAACAAGTCTACGCTAGAATTTTCAATTTTTCAAGTGCTTCTTGAATTATAAGTGCACGTAAGCGCTCAATTTTATTTTCTTCGCTTAATATATCATCTTCGAAAATAAAGCTACCATTTTTTAGTGCATAGAGCAAATGCCCTGTTTGTATTCTGTAGAGTAAAGCTGTTAAAGCAGTATGGTTAATACCTTCTAAGATATTACAAGATATACCCCACTTTATTCTCGAAAGTAAATCGATACTTTCTTTACTCTCTAATAATCGGCAATATTTTAAAAGTGCAACAGCTCTGTACACTGAATCTTTTAGAATGCTTACACGCTTTGTTTCAAATTCTACTGCTAAATCACGTTCAGTAGATATAAGTTGCTCTGCAACCTTAGATAGCTGATCTAATTGCAAAAATTCATTTTCTGCAACTAGCCCATTATTTTGCAAAATGTAATATGCACCAAGTGGCACACCGCCTTTATATCCAGTGCCAAAACAAGGCTGTATTTTACATTCATGAGCTAAACAGTCTTCAAATAGCGATTTTGCTCTACCACTTGTAGCAATAGATGGAAGGTGTAATATAACAGAGGCTTTCATGCCTGTACCACTTTCCATAACAGACTCAGTAAAATAACCTGTTTCTGAGGAAGCGGCAAATTGTAAAAAATCTTGCAACTGCTCGTCTAAGTCTTTACAAATTTCGAAGCAATTAGTAAGAGAAAAACCAGCATTAAAAACTGCAAGGCGTAAATGGTCTTGCACATTAATAACAGCCGACACCTTGCCATCGCTACGAATAACTCCTGCTGAGGATTGTACTGCGTACATATTAGACGCGTAAACACCTCTTTCTGTTAATATCCGCTGACCTAGAGAGTCGAGATCCTTTAATTGGAGGCACTTATAATGCTCTGGCTCTTCTATATGAGAGAAGGCATCAAAAATAAGCATTTTTACCCGCTCTGCATCTTCGTTCGATAGATGTGCAGGGAATACAAAATTAACTAGATTACGTGCAAGACGGACTCGAGAAGACTGTACTACATCGTTTTCTATTCCTGCATACGAATACCAAGCATCTAGAGGTTCATTCATGAGAAATAATCTCTCCATCATTAATTGGATTCGACTCTAGAGCGCGCAGACAATCTCTATACATTGCAGCCTTTTCGTAATCTTCGTTTGCAACAGCCTTTTCCAACCTTGACTGATAAAACATTCTATCGGTAAGTGTTGATCTAAAATTTGCCAAACGTTTTGGAAGGCTGCCATTGTACATTGCTTCTGTTTTTTTTGTACAAAAAGCAACATGTTCTCTAAATGCTGTGTAGCATTCAGCGCAGCCTACCTTTTTTGTTTTGAGCAAGGTTTGCATACTGTGTGCACAACAAGGACAGAGCTTATCATCAGGAAATAGTTGCTTACTCTTCGCTTGCAATAAATCAGATAGCAAAGAAGAGATTGATATTTCAAATTTTTTGTCTGTTACAGAAAAACCGTGTTTTTTTGCACACTCCATACAAAGACGCAAATCGACTGTTTGCTCATTCGCGACTTGCTGTACAAAAATTATAGACTCATTTATTCCACATAGATCACACTTCATGCGTACTTCCATAATATTAAAATTTACGTAAAATATGTAAGGGCTTTTCGTTACCTGAACGTATTGCAGGAATAAACGAAACAATAGCAGATAATACAATAGTACCCGTTACAATTACAAGTACATCAAAAAAAGGAATAACAATTGGAATTTCTTGCAAATAATAGGCTGGATCTAACAAACGTATTTCTTGCAGAGAATTATTTGTAATTCCCTTTAAAGTATACATACATTGATATAAAAAGTTAATAAACTTTTCTGTAAAATGTATAATTTGATTCACATTTACTGCAAAAAGTAAGCCTAAGGGTAATCCTACTAATACGCCACCTATTCCTATACACGTACCCGCAATAACAAAGGCAATTGTTATACCTGCAGGAGTTGCTCCAAAGCTCTTTAGTATAGCAATTTCTTTTCTATGCTCCATAACTAGCATAACAAGTGCTGAAGAAACATTCGTACATGCAACTAAAACAATGAGCATCATAATAAAAAGTAATAAATTTCGAGTTGATTCATAGTTTTGGTATTGTGTTTTATTTAGCTCTTGCCATGTGTATAAACTATACCCCAGTGGGAGAGAGTGAGCTATAGAGCGTGCTTGCATGTTCAAAACTGAAGAAAAAGGATCAACTGTTTCTATTCCTACTAATAATTTTGAGCTCGTCGGCGAGAGAATCGAAAAACCGGTGGAAAGTGGCATAAAAACCCAAAGAGCATCAAGCTCTTGATAGCCACTAGAAACAATACCTGTAATTGTTACACTTGTAAGGCGAGGAATTACACCTGCTGAAGCTTGGTTTTCTCTCACTGTAATAAGTCGTATAGTATCGCCCACAGATACTCCAAGCAACTCTGACAACTTTGAACCAATAAGAACTGAGCGAGGATTTGATAAATCAAAAGAACCACTTACAAGGGAAAACAAAGAAGAAAAGGCTGAGTTTCTGTCAAAAATATCTTGTTCTACAGCTCGGATTGTAATTCCCGAACGAGAGAGTTTTCCAAGAGCTAGTCCAACACCTTGCCTCTCTACAAATGTTTCATTAACGCCATATTCTTTGCTCACGTTGTGTGCAATATCTTGTATTTCTTCGAGTGTAATAGGATACCTATAGTATTTGGGATTATAAACTACTTGCATATCGTAGGTAGAAAGGCCAATTATTCTTTTTGTTAAACCGTCGATCATACCATTTGTTACTACAAGCACAACAATAAGAGGAATAAGACTTAGTCCAATACAAATAAGAGCACCCAAAAGACTACGACGCGCATTGCTAACAGCACCAGAATTGCGAGAGAAAATAAAGCGCATAGCTAAAAGTACAGAAGATCGAAATTTCATACTAAAACAAGATTACCTTTTTCAACTTTAAAATGCACGTCGCCTCTAGTTGCAAGATCCATATCGTGAGTTACTAATATTAATGTTTTATTGTACCGTTCTGCTAAGGAAAATAACATATCGCTTACAATAGTGGCATTTTCTGGGTCGAGGTTTCCTGTTGGTTCATCTGCAAGCACAAGGCTTGGATCGTTTATTAATGAGCGTGCTACAGCAACTCTTTGACGCTCACCTCCAGAGAGTTTAGAGGGAGTATGTGTTAACCGATGCTCCATTCCAACATCACACAACAACTGTCGTGCTTTTTGCATTGCCTCTTTTCTAGGCATTCCATTCATATAAGCGGGTAAAAAAACATTTTCGAGTGCATTAAAATCTTTTAGCAAATAGTGAAATTGAAAAATAAGTCCTAAAAATTGAGAACGATATGCACTAAGTTCATTCTCATCTAAGTCAGTTACCATAAATTTTCCTGCTATAACCTTACCCTTAGTTGCAGTATCAAGTCCACCAATTATATTTAAAAGAGTGCTTTTTCCACTTCCACTTTCTCCAGTAATAACTACTTTTTGACCAGTAGAAACTTCTAGATTCAAGTTCTTTAAAATTGTGAGAGTCTCTGCAGCTGCAGAAAATGTTTTCTCTAGATTTTTAATAGTTAGTATAGTCTTACTCATCTCTAAGCACCTCTGCTACAGGAATTTTTAGTACACGTACACTTGCAAGCCAAGACGCTATAAGTGCCGAAAGCACACCAAAAAGCGTTATCCACTCAACCTCTTCAAATACTATACGAGCAGGAATAGTTGCATAATAGTTATATACTGAATTAGGAGAAAGTAGATCCGCTGTTTGCGGCGAAACTAGTTGAAGGAATATATATTTTAACAAATACGTTAGGTCTGCAAAAACCTCAAATACAATATCTATGCGTACACAAATAAGCATACCTAAAAGTAGCCCAATTAGAGAGCCAACAGAACCAATCAAAAACCCTTGTAAAATAAACACAGCCTGAATGTTTCGCTTGGTTCCTCCAAGAGCAGAAAGCAAGCTAATTTCTTCTCGGCGCTCATATACACTACGTCTCATCGCATTATAGATATTTACAGCTACCACCACAAAAATAAAAAACACTAAAAGCATAAGCATATTTTTTTCTACTTGTAGGGCACCAAAAAAAGCGCGATTATAACTACGCCATGATTCAAATTCTGACATAGGAAACTGTGTACTCAGTGTAAAAATAGAGGGAGAATCATACGTGCTATCTCTTAGTTTTATCCCATACACCGGTTTTGCAGAAAGGCCAAAGAGTTTTTGAGCATTTTTGTCGGAAACAAAAGCAAAGGTACTATTTATCTCTGAATATCCTGTATAAAAAATTCCAGATACAGTATATATGCGATCTGTAGATAAAAGATCAGTATCTGAGCCACCAGATAGAGCAAGTAAATTAACAGTATCATACAAGTTAACGCCAAGACTCCGTGCTAAGGTACTTCCTAATACTATACTATCACCGCTAATATCAAAGGAGCCAGAAATAATATGTATTTGAGACTCAAACCCTCTATCTGTTTCGAGAATTGTTTGGGGAATCGCGCGAATCAAGGCACCCTGATGTCGAGAATCGCTTCCTACAACAAGTGCCTGAGCTTCATAGAAGGGTGTAACACAGGTAATATCCGGTTGTGTCTGTACAAAGGACAGAAAATCTTCTGTGTCCTGAATATCTCTTGCTCGAATATGATACGAGCTTACTTCCATAATTGTTTCAATATATCCGCGCTGAAATCCATTCATTACGGATATTACTGTTATAAGAGTCATTGTACCAAAGGCAATACCAAGTACCGATAAAAGAGCCGTTGAAGCATGACTACCTGTCCTATCGGAGGTAGAAAAACGCTGAGAAACAAAAAATACCCATCGAATCGATGCAAGAAGCGATTGTAGTAGCTTACTCAAAATATTGCTCCCTTAGTACATTGTTCCCACTGTATACTACTTGATTAGTACGTTTACCATTACTGTATAGTGTTTGAACACGTATATTATTCGAAAAATATTCATATTTTTCTTTTATAACGCCTTCAGTATCAAACAGTGTCTTAGATACAAGCTCGTTGTTATCAAATTGTTCTATATCTGGGCGCTTATGCCCTTCATTGTAAGTGTACTCTAAAACAGTCTCTCCATTTGGAAGAAGAATTCTCTCTTGCAAAACATTTTCAAAATCATCGTACACCCACGTTGTCTCGCTAAGCTTGCGCTGCGTACTTTCTGTAATTGAAAAAAGTATTTGGCGAGAAGGTTTACTATCGGCTAAAAATTCTGTCTCTGTTTTTGTATTTTTGGCGTAATCTATAACAATTATGGCTTGAGCAAAGGGAGCATCATCCTTGTAAAAATACAATGTTTCGTTAAGAGGCCTTGTATCGGCAGTAAAATCTGTTTGAGGAAATGCATATACAACTTCGTGTGTTGGTCTCATAAGTTCGTCAAAATCTCTTTGAGTATAGCTATCTGCATCAACAATTATGCGGTTTGTAACAAGGTTATTCATGCGAACTACTGCAGTCTGTGTATCTGCAAGCGTCTGTAAGCGCAAAAAACCTTCTGAATTTTGATAAGAATACGGAATTGGATTATCTGCTGCAAGCATATCGTCTGTTTTAACTATTTCATCTGTTGTGAGTTCGTTGATTTCTTTTGTATCGTCGCTATTAGAAAACAACAAAAATGAGCTAAAAAAACTAGCAAGAAGTAAAACAAACGTTTTTTTCATTAAAGACCTAAAAATTCTCGTACATATGATTCTGCATCGAAGGGTTTAAAATCGCCATAAGACTCTCCAACACCCACAAAGGCAACAGGTATTCCCAACTCCTTACCAATGGCTACTGCAACCCCACCTCGGGCAGTTGAATCGTACTTTGCCAGTATTACCGCATCTACACCAACTGCTTCATGAAACGACTCTGCTTGTCTAAATGCATTTTGCCCACTCGTTGAGTCAAGCACTAATATTTTTTTGTAACAGCCTTCTGTTGCCTTAGAAGAGGCTGTTCTATCTATTTTTTGTAGCTCGCGTACTAAATTGTCTTTGTTATGCAATCTACCAGCAGTATCTGCAATAACTAATCCTCCGCCCTGCGAATTAATGGCTTCGGCAGCATCAAATACAACGGCACTCGGGTCTGCCCCATCTTTATGAGCAACAACACGAAAACCTAATCGCTCCCCATGAATTTTTAATTGATCAATTGCGGCGGCACGGAAAGTATCTGCTGCTGCCAAAACTAGTGGGAGTTCAGTAGTACTCGCTTGATTTGAGTTATACCACGAAGCAAGCTTAGCTGCAGAAGTTGTTTTACCAACACCATTTACACCTAAAAGCAAGAAAATATTTGTCTTATTTGTCTGAATCTCTGGAATCTCAGCTTTTACATATTCTAGTAAGAGATTTTTAAGATATTCAAGAACAACTTCCTGCTCTGGAACCTTAGAACCAAAGTGTTTTTCTAATTGTTCCACCAAATAGTATGCAGTCTTTGCACCCAAATCGCCTTCGATAAGACTATCGGTTAGGTCATCATAAAACGAGTCTGTATTATTCTTATTCCCAAAAAGTTTTTTTAATTTGTCTGCAAAACCTGCCATTACTACCCTCTTAATACTCTATTTTTATTGAATTAGGAGAAACTTGATTTGGAATTACCTTATTAGCCGATAAAAGGTACCGTGCTAATTGTATAACAAGTATTGCTCCACAACCAATTGATACTCCACTAGAAATATCATACACCTGTTGCCATTTGCGCGAATCATCTACTGTTCCATAACCGAGCGCATAACTATTATATGCATTAATATATTGACCTAAAGTAATATATGTTATTGGAAGAGATATCAATAATGCACCATAAGCAGTATACATGCCTTTTCTTCGTTTTTCAATCTCATCTGCAAGGTTTGTTGTATTAGGAACAATCTTTACCGAAAGAGTTGCTACCGTTGCATCACGCATGTCGTCTTGTGCATTTATGTAAAAGAATGTACTGTTATCATCTGTTGAAATAAATTCGCCCAAAATACTTTCTTGTGTAACCGGGATAGTAACTGGAAGTTCTCCCTGTGGTATTGCATTTAGAAAAAGACTACCTTGAGTTTCTTCGGCAAAAAAGGCAATATCAACAGGTTTAAGAGGCTCTAATTGAGCACTAACAGTATACACTTCTTCTTCGTCAATTGTATATTGTAAACGAGCACTCTCAAAGCCTTCTGAGTGTACATAAAACGAATAACTTCCTGCTGGAAGTTCAATAAGCTCAGAGGTATTGTACTCTATTCCATTTATTTCTACGATAGCCTTTTCGGAAGCTTCTTGAGGTTCAATCTGTACAAATACTTGAGATGTTTTACTATTGAGCACAATTGGAAATAAGTGCTTTGCAATATTTTGTGCTATAGAGTCCACATCTTGAAATGTTCCTGCATCTGAGAATTCAAAAACTACTTCTCGAGAAGGATACAGTGTAAGTTTTGTATCAACTGTAATATACTCGCCTCGTACAGAAATTGAACCACTTATAACAGCAGAGATAGTATCGCCATAAGGGTTTTCTGAGCTTTCGGTGTATAAGTCAAGCTGATCATTCCATAATGCTATTGGTGTTAGATAGTTTTCGTTAGACTTAACTCTGCTAAGAGCCTCTTGTTTCTCAATTTGTATATGCTTAATTTCCTCTTGTGTCTCTTGTATGTCTGATTCATATTCTACTAGAAGAGAATCTTTTCCTTTTGCAGCTCTTTTCTCGGATATCTCAAAAAAATATATATCGCGCTTCTCAACTTGAGAAGACAGTGTTTTATATAATTCATTTTGCTGTACATCGTACTCATAGGCTACTTTTGATTCCATTTCCTTTACTGTAATAAGGCGCTCTGGCGATGAGTCAAATTCACTCAGAATGAGCTTCGGTAGAATAGTAGCTATTTGAGAGAGCGATTGAGCTTCTGGAGATGACTCTTGAAATGTAAATGTACTTGCTGCTAAAAGCCATGTTTGTTCATATTCATAGTTATTTTGAGCAAAAACAGAGGTTATTAAACAAATGCAGATACTAGCAATAAATGCTTTTTTACATTTCGTCATCATCGCTTTCTAAGGATAGTCCTTTCCATTTTGAAGTTAAAAATGACTCGATAAAGATATCAATTCCACCGTCCATAACAGCCTGAATATTGCCTGATTCTTGTTTAGTCCTATGATCTTTAACCATAGTGTATGGTTGGAACACATAAGAGCGAATTTGATTTCCCCAAGAAATTTCTTTTTTTTCTTGAGCAAACTTTGCATTTTCTTTTTCTTTTTCCTCGCGGTAATGCTCGTATAACCGTGCTTTAAGCATGCTCATAGCTGTTGCACGATTCATTGTTTGACTACGCTCTGATTGACACGCAACAACTATTCCAGTTGGAATATGGGTAAACCGAACTGCAGAATCAGTTTTATTAACGTGCTGCCCACCAGCACCACCGGCCCTATATGTGTCTACACGTAAATCTTCTGGCTTAACATCCACTTCTATTGAATCATCCAATACAGGAAACACATAAATTGATGCAAAAGAAGTATGTCGACGTGCATTTGAGTCAAAGGGGCTTATGCGTACTAAACGGTGTACACCTGCCTCACTCTTTAGAAAACCAAATACATAATCTCCAGTAATCTCGATTGTTACTGACTTTATTCCACCTTCCGCTTCTAGCATATCTACTGTATCTATTTTATAGCCCTTACGTTCGGCCCAGCGGGTATACATCCGATATAACATAGAAGCCCAATCGCAGGCTTCTGTACCACCGGCTCCAGCATGAATTGTTAAATACGCACCATTCTTGTCTACCTCATCAGATAACAAATTCAATATACTCAACTTTTCGTAACGTTCAGTAATATCTGTAATACTTTGTCTAATTTCTACCTCTAAAGACTCATCATCACCTTCGACGGCTAATTCATATAAGGCTTGTGCATCTTCTATTGCAGAAATAAGTTCTTTCCATGGTTCTATACGATTCCGTAACTGCTTTAAATCTGCAAGTATTTTTTCTGCGTTAGTTCTATTGTCCCAAAAATTTAACTCACCTGTTAGAGCCTCTTTTTCTGCAAAACTCTTTTCTATAGATGCAGAGTCAAAGACGCCCCCAGACATCAAAAATAGTTGCCTTCAACTCGGCAAGTGGAACTTTTAATTCATCTAACATATATTCTCCTATTTACAAAAACCAAACACAAGCACGATTTGTTACTTTCTAATAACTTTTTTATGGACAGTAACTTTTTTTACTTCGGGGGCTTCTTGTTTTGGCATTCTAACAAGTACCTTACGCCATTTTTTTCGGGTAAGTTCTGTAATTGCTAAAAATTCTTCTACTGGATATTGATACATACGTATTGAATCGTAGTAGTCAGTTACGCTATCAATATCTTTTTTTAAACTCATTAAACGTTCTTCTGATATTGAGGCCGATTCCCAACAAGATCTCTGCACCTTTTTAAAACCATGAAGTGTTAGTAATTCTGCTAATTCACGTGCAGATTCTGCACGGCCTGGGTCAAGTACAACTGAAACAAACATATCTTTAGAATAAAACAATAGAGACATCTTGTCAAATACTGTTTTTTGTATCATAGTATAGTTATGACAAAAAACAGAAATTTTATAGCTTTATGCCTTATTTTTAGTGGATTATTGTATGCTCAAAAAACACCTGTGCCACTTCCGTATTTAAATGTATTACCTAAAGAAGAAAAACAAGCAATATCGGTACAAACGCAGAACAATATTACTTCTCTAACCGAGAACAGTACAATTAGCAGCAAAGAAGCTGTACGTCCGTATATTTTTTCTGAAGACATTGCTCGTACCGATTATCAACTCAGCTTAATTGTAGAAAAATACTTTATTTCGCAAAAATGGGTAGAATGCGAAACAGAACTAAGAAAATTTCTACTTATAAATAGATCTGCCGAAATAACTGCAAGAGCCAATTTTTACCTTGGGCAAGTATTATATTTTAGAGAAAACTATGAATCAGCTCTTTTTTCTTTTTTAGAAACAATGGATTATTTTCCAGCTCAGTCCAATCTTTGGATAGAAAGTTCGCTCAATAAGATTAGTCAATTGACTGAATAATTTCTAATAATGCCGGTTTTTGTGTATCTACAGCTGGCATTTGCAGCTCAGCTTCTTCAATAGGAGCTAAAACAATTTCGTCGCCAATATTTATACGATCAAAGTAACCTAATTTTTTTATAGTTCCCTCAGCTAATTCTTCTGATACTTCGGTAATTTTTATTGTGCCAAACACATCCGATTCGTCATATAAAACACCAATACTAGAATCTGCTGTCTTAACTGCCCCATTCTTTATAATTGAAAATTCCTTGTCCACTTCCAAACCATCGATTTTACCAGCATCGAGTAGGCCAATAGTACCATCTCTGCTAATAAGACGTGCTCGTAAAGGAAGAGCAGCAGAAATCGACTGCTCTAATTTGCGCAATGCATCAGAAAATCTTCCGTTTCCAATTCTGTACACACTGTACTGTGTTGCAAGGCTACCAGTGCGCGCAACATACACGCTACACTGAATACTTAACTCTCTTTCATTTTCTTCAAAAGATACAAGAGCAAAATAGTCTTGTCCGCTTTCTCGAGCACGTTTAAATGCATCGGCATAACCACTAACCGGTTCAATATGTGCACTTGAATCAATACGAGTATTTGAAGAAACTATTTCCGAAAGTATATTAACCGTTACCCTATTTGCACCAGGGTGTAGCATTTGAATAGTGTTATCTTCGTAATAAAAGCGTATTTTCCAATGACTTTTATCTAAGTAAAACGGGTCTACGCGCCAATTTTTTGCTAAACTATCTTTTAATAAGGATTCATATGCCTCTAGTTTATCCGTAACAGCGACTTGATTATTTCCTTGTGCTTCAATAAACGAAAGATGAGAAACATACATCTCTGGATATCCTTCGCTCAATAATATACCAGCGTAATCCAATCGTGTTTGAACATTTTGAGGGTCAAGAGAGAGAGCTCTTCTGTATTCATATTTTGCTTGAGCAAATAAGTACTTATTTGCAGCTTCACTTGCTTTTTGAATATGCCAACGAGCCCAATAGGGTCTGCGAGGATCTTCTATAGATAATCTGCGAACTAACTGCTCTGCAGCTGCTCTCATAACTTCATCTTCTGTGTTTATTTCTAAAGCAGTTTGAAAAGCATCTAGAGCATCCGTGTCTAAATGTAGCTCTTGTAAGGCAACTGCTTTTACATACCATGCAGAAACAAGGTTACGATCTTTAGATATACGATAATTACACACATCTACAACATCTTGCCATTTCTTTTGTGTAAAGAGCACTGATGCTAAAAGCTCATAGGCCTTATCGTAATCTTCTTGTAAAAATATAGCCGAACGTGCATAATTCTCTGCTGCAAGCAAGTCACCTTCTTGTGCATTGATATACGCAGAAATATAATGTACCTCAGGATTATCACCATGGAACCGGAGAGCTTGTTCAATGTATATTTTCATTGTATCGGTTTTATCCAAGGCTTGAGAAATAAGAGCTAAAGATAACAAGGCTTGTTTATTCTCTGGATTGCGGCTTAAAGCGTCTAGATAATACACTTCTGCAGCAGACACCTTACCATCAAATAAATCTAATTCTGCTAGACCAAAACGAGCATTAGCATTATTAGGATATTTTTCCAGTATTTGGGTAAATTCTGCCCGTGCCTCTTCGAGTTTACCCAATCCAATTAGTGTAAAACCTCTCAAATTTTGAATAGTATCTGTTGCTCCTAGGAATTTTTGAGCAGAGTCTAAATAGGTAAGTGCAAGGGAGTATTCTTGTAAAGAATAAGAACATTCAGCAAGAGCATACCACGCTTGTGCATAGGATGGATTAAGCTTTGTTGCCTCAAGGTATTGTCCAATAGCATCATACCAATTCTCGTTTAATTGAAAAGAACGTCCTTGCTCATAATAATAAGCTGCTGTTTTAGGTTGTTGGGCAAAACACATGCCCGAAAAAAAAGCAATAAAAACTAATACAGCAAATCCACCCTTAACCCCTCTCATTTTTCCTCACTCTGAATGTTTTTTACAACTTTTACTAAATTTATTCTGTGGGAATCCATATCTTGCACTATAAAATCAAGATGTTCCCATGTAGCCTTTTCGTATTGTACTGGTATTTTACCAAACAAATCAAAGACAAAACCACCAAGTGTATCGAATTCATCATCAGGGAGTGTAACTTCTAATAGGTCGTTAAAGTCGTCTATGTTAACCCGTGCATCGCACAACCAAGCTCCATCTTCTAGAGCAACAATATCGTCGCGCTCGTTATCAAATTCATCTTGAATCTCTCCAACAATTTCTTCAATAATGTCTTCTAGACACACAATACCCGAGATGCCTCCATATTCGTCCACAGCAATAGCAATATGAACGTGTTGTCTTTTGAACTCACGAAGTAAACTATCTATTCTTTTAGATTCTGGCACAAAAAAAGGTTTTCTCATAACCGTTTCTACTTGAATTGGGTCGTGCCGAGATAGAGCTTTTATTAAATCTTTTACGTGCAAAACACCTACAACATCGTCAATTGACTCCCCATAAATTGGAAATCGTGAATAACCAGTCTCTGCAATACTTTCGAGCAGTTCTTGTTCTGGGATATCTTTAGATAAAAAGGTAACATCTATTCGTGGAACCATAACTTCCTTTACCGATGTTTGAGACAAGTCTTCTATACCTTGAATCATATCCTGTTTTTCTTCGTTTAAGAGCTGTTCTTGCGTTGCAGAGCCCTGACTCGGGGGATCCTCCTCTGCACTACTTCCAAATAGTTTTTCGAGTATATTCATTAAAGCATTCCTTTTAATAGTTCTTCTTGAAATTGTAACATTTCTTGTTCCGGGGAATTATCACTATGATCCATCCCAGAAAGATGTAGTACACCATGTACTAAAAGCCGTTTTAACTCTTCGTCATAATCTACATCAAAATCAATACAATTTTTTTGTAAAGAATCTAGACTTATTATAATATCGCCTGCGCAAAAACGCAAGTCTCCATTTTCATCTTTGTATTCCTCGCCCTGTTCAAATGAACGCACATCGGTTGCGCTATCTTTTTGTCTGTATTCAGCATTCAGTTGATGAATAAAAGGGTCCAGGCAAAACAAAACAGATACTTCCCAATTTTGTTTATCAAGTTTTTTTAATACTTCTTGTACAAAAGGCTCAATTTTCGAAAACCACTGCGGTTCAGGACAATCCTCGTGTACAGATACTTCTACAATATTCATTATTCTGTTTTTCCTTCGTTATTATCCGATACTTCATCGTCAGCATCGGATTGCTTTTGATTTGGATATTCAATCCTTGAATGATAATATCCAGCGAGTATATTTACAAAGACATCTTGTATACGATCCATCTCGTAAAAAGTTAGGTTTGATTTATCCAACTGATGTTGCTCATATTTTGCCATAACTAATTGGCGTATAAACTTACGTAAACGAGAAACACTTGGTCTGTCGAGAGTTCTACAAGCGGCCTCAACAGTATCGGCAAGCATTACTACTGCAGATTCTCGTGTTGATGGAGGTGAACCAGTATAAGAAAACTCTTCGGTTTGTGTCTGATCATCTAATTTTTTTGCTTCATGATAAAAATAGCTAATAAGCCCGTTTCCGTGATGCTCTCCAATAATATCGAGAACTGCCTGGGGTAAATGTAAACTATGTGCTTTTTCAACACCTTTTCGGACATGGCTTTTTATAACAGAAGCAGACAAGCGCGGATTAATCTCATCATGCTTATTTCCATCCTTTTGGTTTTCTACAAAATATTCTGGTTGCTCAAGCTTACCTATATCGTGGTAATATGCACCTACTCGTGCTAACAGTGAGTTTGCTCCAATTTCGCGACAAGCTGTTTCTGCAAGTGTTGCAACAAGCATTGAGTGGTTATAGGTTCCAGGTGCAGTTAAAAGCAAATGCTTCATTATTGGAGTATTTAGATCTGATAAGTCTAACAAACGAAAGTCCGATGCAGTATTCATCACTAACTCAACTGGAGTTAAAAATCCCAAGGCAAGTACACCAGAAACAAACCCACTAAATGCTACACCTACTACACAAAAAAAGAAGTTAAAATCAATATTAGGGAAAACAAGACGTAGTAAAAAAAGAAGTACTACATTAAATAAGCCTAAGCTTATAGATAAATAAATAAGAGCCATTCTTTTCTCGAGCTTTTCGGAAAAAAATACTACAAAGAGCGAAGAAAAAAGAACATATAATGCAGGAACTACAACAAAGTTTGTTGCTCCTAAAATACCTAAAGAAAGAATTAGAGAGAAAAATACTGCAGGACGTCGCCCAAGCATAACGACTACTAACATTGTTGAAAACGCAGAGGGAAGAGCAATTAACAGTGTAAAAGGTGTATTGAACGGCTCGATAACACCAACTAAGGCTGCAACTGTATAGTTTATAAAAAATAATACTGCTAAGAAGATTTTTTCGCTGCGTAATAGTACCTGCTTTAGTATTTTACGAGAAAGTATAGTCGTCGTTTGAATCAGCACCATAAAAATAAAAATAATAGGGCTGAGTAAGGAAGATCCGCCGTATACCGTGTTTTCGGAAAATAAGCGTAGTTTTTCGTATTGATCCTCAGTAATAGCAAAACCTTTTTTTATTATTGTCTCGCCTTTTCTTACTTGCATACCACCTAACTCATCTGGTGCAACTGAATGATGAGCAACTATTGTCTTATCTGCAATTTGGTTAACCTCATATTCATCAATCATTGCCATTGAGAAATTAGCATCTATTGACGGAACAGCAAAAATAATAATGAGCAATGCAAAAAAGGTAGCAAAAATAATTATTACGCTATCCCATTTTTCTTTTAATTTTTCGATACAACGAGCAACAACTGATTTTTTTGCTTGCTCGCCTTTTTTTAATTGTTTTTTTTCTACTTTATTTTTTGTAGTCATTTTCGTAAGCCTGTACAATTTTTTTTACTATAGGATTGCGTACAACATCTGCAACGTCGGTAAATATAAAACCGATTTCCATAATATTGCGCAGAATTGCAACCGCATGTTCTAAACCAGAAGGAACTCTTCGTGGTAAGTCACTTTGAGTTATATCTCCTGTTACAATAATATGTGCATTTTCGCCCATACGCGTTAAAAACATTTTCATTTGTTCGACAGTTGTATTTTGAGCCTCATCCAGTATTACCACACAGTCGTTTAGTGTACGACCACGCATGTATGCAAGAGGAGCCATTTCTATCATGTTATTTTCTGTAAGTTTTGCCATTGTTTCTCTAGAAACAAGAGCTTCCATAGAATCGTATAATGGTCGTAGATATGGATGTAGCTTATCTTCAAAATCTCCTGGTAAAAAACCAAGACTTTCTCCAGCTTCAACTACAGGGCGTGTTAAAATAATTTTTTTCTTCTTGCGAGATAAAAGTAAATTAAGAGCTTCGGCAACTGCTAAGAATGTTTTGCCAGATCCAGCAGGGCCAACACAAAAAAGCAAGTCGTATGAGCGCATAGCACGTATAAAGGCAGCTTGATTCGCAGTTTTTGGATACACACGTCTAGTACTTCCAGGGATTTGTATATATAAGTCTGACAGGTTGTCGAGAGCCAAGCTATTCGCAATAGGATCAAAAGAACTAAGTACAGCATAGATTAAGTCTGGCGTTGGCTCAGCCCCTTGCGTAATCTTTTGGCTAATGCAATCAATAATCGCATAAAACTGAGATTGCACAGAATCATCGGCGCTACTTATGCACAACTCATTTCCGCGTGTATAAATAGATACCCCTAAATGATTTTCTATGAGTTTTAAATTACTGTCATTTGTACCGCACAAACACGAAAGCACATCCGTATCTGTTACGACTATTGTATAATCTGTTTCCACGAAACCTCGTTAACAATATTACATTGACAGCCCCATTCCGTCAAGTATTAGGTATATGTATAATGCATAAAAATACTACTGAATAATTTTAGTTTTTATGATATACTCCTCTCATTAGGAGAACATATGACCAAAAAAAACATACTAACAATAAGCCTTGTATTACTAGCATGCATTCCACTTATAGCACAAGAAGTAACAATAAGTAATTACTCCTCTCCAGCCGAAACGGAAAAAGGACAAGAATTTTCTTCTGCATTTTCTGTAACATACCTATATTCTAATACCAAAGAACCAGTCGAAAAACAAGCTGTCCAGGTTACCTACCCAGTTAGTGCTCAAAATGGAGAATACTTGTTTGAAGAAAAAACACTGTATACTAATAAAGATGGAACAGTATTTTTTATGCCAGAAAACACCAATTTTACTTGTAATTCAGAAATAAGTTTTTCTAGTTTAGGTCTACCTATCTCATTTCCATTCAAAATATACACTGATTTACGCAGAGCAGGAACTTCAATTGCAATTACAGATACAGATAAAAATGGAAATCCCCTCATAGAAACACGAACCTCGTCTCTTGTATTACGCTACTTGCTAAAAAACAGTGGGTTTTCTAACACAGGAAACGCAGACCTTCCCCTTGCAGTCTTAAGTGACGATGCAGAACGTGTACAAAA
This sequence comes from uncultured Treponemataceae bacterium, assembly GCA_964371205.1. Taxonomy (GTDB): domain Bacteria; phylum Spirochaetota; class Spirochaetia; order Treponematales; family Treponemataceae; genus CAYJNB01. Next base: position 7,291 of record CAYJNB010000005.1, on the reverse strand, counting down.
AGAAGCTCAAGCTATGTTTCAAAACAACGTTACGACTCTCTTGTATGGAGTTGCTAGTCACACAACAGAAACTACCGCAGACGGAGTGAGTGTTACGCTTACAGTACCGCTAAGAGCTCGACTACTTAAATCTGATACAGAGGTTTTTAGAAAAACCTTTGTTGTTACAAAAACACATCAATCTGAAGGACACGCACTTACTGCAGCTAGAGATGAGATAGCACAAATTATTGCCGAAAATATAAAATACGGCTTGTAATTTTACCGTTATGAATTATAATAAAACAATTGAAAAGAAATTTTTAATTATTTAAACATTGTACTAAATTTAAACAAAGAAAATTAATAAAACAGGATGGACAACATGGATTTTATTGCACGCGCAAAAACTTATTTAACCGAAGAAACCGACGAAGGTTTTAAAAAAGAAGTAGCAGACTTAATCGAAAAAAATGACATAAAAGAGCTTGAAGACCGGTTTTATCAGAACTTAGAGTTTGGAACCGGTGGGCTACGTGGAATAATTGGCGGTGGAACAAACCGTATGAACACACTTATGGTAAACAAGGCAACACAAGGGCTTGCAACATACATAAAAAAAACCTTTCCAGATAAAGCAAAAAATGGAGAACTTTCTGCTGTAGTTGCATACGATTCACGCAAATACTCAGATGTTTTTGCAGAAGCCGCAGCTCTAATCTTTGCTGCAAACGGCTTTAAGGCATATTTGTTCACATCGCTTCGCCCTACCCCTGAACTTTCCTATGCCATTCGTACCCTCGGCTGCGATACCGGCATTGTGGTAACAGCCTCTCACAACCCTCCGCAATACAATGGCTATAAAGCTTACTGGAACGACGGGGCACAAGTAACACCTCCACATGATGAGGCAATTATTACAGAAGTAAATGCCGTAACCGATATTCACAGCATGAGCAAAGAAGAGGCCCTTGCACAAGGTAAGCTCATCCTTATAGATAAAGAAATTGACGAACCCTATGCTGCAATGGTTAAGGAACAGCTTTTCCGTCCTGAACTAATAAAAGAAAAAGCAAAAGAAGTAAAAGTAGTGTTTACCCCACTGCACGGAACCGGTGCAATGCACGTAGAGCGCGTACTTGGAGACCTCGGACTTTCAGTTATTACCGTACCCGAACAACGCGAACCGGATGGTACCTTCCCAACTGTTTCCTACCCGAACCCAGAAGAAGCCGCCGCTCTAAACATGGCGGTAGAATTGGCAGAAAAAGAAAAAGCCGACGTTGTTATGGCTACAGATCCTGATGCCGACCGCTTCGGAGGTGCTGTTCCCGGTCCTGATGGCAAATTTGTGCTTATAACCGGAAACCAAATGGGCGTTCTTTTAGCCGATTACATCCTTATTTCTCGCACCGAACTAAATAAAATGCCATCAAACCCAGCTATTGTACGCTCAATTGTTACAAGCACCATGGTTGACAGGCTAGCAAAACAATACAATGTACACCTAGAAGAGTGTCTTACAGGATTTAAATGGATTGCTGTTGCTATGGATGAGCTCGCAAAGTCTGGTCAAAACTATGTATTTGGGTTTGAAGAAAGCTACGGATACACGGTCGAAAACGAAATTCGCGACAAAGACGGCGTTTCAGCTGCTGCAATGTGTGCAGAAATGACACTCTACTGGAGATCAAAAGGCAAAAGCCTCTTAGACCGACTCGAAGAACTCTTTGCAGAACATGGATACTACGAAGACCGCGCTATTTCTGCCGCCTTCCCCGGGGCAAGCGGTGGTGCAACCATGAAAGGTATAATGAGCAAACTACGTACCGAAGGCCTACAAACCCTCGGGGGCCTTACCGTAACTAGCATTCGCGACGTGCAAGAAAGCACCTTGTTCAATCCAGCAAATCCGGCTAAAAAAGAAAGTATAGCTTTCCCTAAAAGTAACGTTCTACAATTTTATCTCGAAAACGGCACCATTGTGAGCGCTCGACCAAGCGGAACTGAGCCTAAAATCAAGTTCTATGTAAACTGCGTTATTGATGGCAAAGCAAGCCTTGTAGATGCAAAAGCTGAAGCAAACGCACTCTGCAACCGCATAGCCGAACAGGTTAATGCGATTATTGAAGAAGCAAAAAAAGGCTAAACCTATCTAGTAAACACACAAGCAATAAAAAACGCGCAACCAACTGGATGCGCGTTTTTTTGTTTCATAACAACAACTAAGTTAAACCTTTCTTAATCTCTTTTACTCGTTCAACTGATAGAGAAAGCAGTTTCTCCATAGTTTGTCCCTCTGATGGGAAAGAAGTATAAGCTACAGCTACAGGGACAACAATGTCGTGATCATTTACAACAAGCGGTTTTGCAAATGCATTATTTAGACGCTCTTGAATACTCTTTAGAATTTCTTGACTAAACTCGCCAGCAATAACAACAACAAAGTCATCTGCATCAAGACGAACTACAATTGCATCGCGAACATATGAACTTAGGCGACCAGTAAAAAGTTTGAGGATTTCGTCTCCCATATGGCGCCCGTATTTTTCGTTTAATGCATGAAAGTTATTAATATCAGTATAAAACATACTAAAGGCTGCATTGTTATCTGTCTTTCGTGCTGTAAAGAATCTCATAAGTCTTTTGCTATTAAAAGCACCAGTAAGATGATCTTTATATGTTATATCGTACAATATTTCTCGTGTTTTCTTTTCGCTTTGAGATGGCGCGATTATTACAAACCCGATTCCTTGCACCGCTAAAAAGAATAAAATAACTGTTGTAATATTAAATAAATCCATTACACTCATGTAGACAGAAACTTTCCAGTCTATTCCATCAGTTAAAAAACTTCTATTAATTGTAAAACCGGTTCCGTAATTCGCTGAAGTTGCAAGAATTGTATTTTGACCTGCATTGCTATAAGAAATTTGGTACTCATATCCAATTGTGCTAAGAGCTTCCAAGCCAAGACTAGTAAATAATTCCTTACTGTTTTCTATTTTTCTCGAAACACTACTTCGTCCATCCATAGAATCAATAACCATGGATTCAAATAAATCTGCTACTGTATGAAGTTTTTTTACGTTAATACCCATCATTACAAAGAGAAAAATTACTGATAAAAAAGTACTTATCAGTAAGGTAATGATTGTTCCTTTTTTTGAAAATTTCATCGTCATCCCCTATCTTTTTTTAAAAGTATAAGAGGGATTTTAAGTATTGTAAAGTAGTATTATTAAGCAAATGAGATTTTTACAAAACATTCACAGAAAAACAACCTAATAAGACTAGAGTGAACTGAAACCTTAGCTTTTTAGTAGCCTATAAGAATACTATTATCCTCTAGGAACAGTTGCAGGATCTACAGGTTTACCATTATGGTATACCATCAAGTTAAGTTGAGCCTTATTTGCAAGAGAATCAACACCTAGTGTTCCAAGTGTATCTCCAAAATTAACCTTAGAGCCCTTCTCAACCTCGAGTGTATTCAATCCGCTATATACATAAATATGTCCTGTTTGTTGAGAGTGAACAAAAACAACTTGTCCAAATCCTCTATAAGGACCACTATAAATTACCAAACCAGACTTTATAACACTTACTCTCTCATTTTCTTTTCCAACAAGTACAACGCTGAATGTCTTACCAGTTGAATATGCAACTTCGTTTGTTTTAACAGGCCAAATTGTACTGCTATCCACAGATCTTTTTTCGTAAGTACGAGGATCTGCAATTGTAGTAGTTAGTGGAACAGATGGAAGAGAGGAAGAAGTACTTGTAATGTTTGTTGTAATAACAGACTTTGTAGGTACTTTTAAAACTTGGCCTATTTTTAAAACAGAGTTAGCCTCTAAGTCGTTCATTTCGAGTAGTTCATTAACAGAAATACCATACTTCCTCGACAAGCTATAATAAGTATCTCCTCTTTGAATTTTATACTCGTCTGTCGCAGTAACAGAGCTAACAGAAGAATTTGGAACAAAAGAAGACTTAGTAGGAATACGAATGCTTTGCCCTGCATTTACCTTAGTTGCGTCTGTAATACCATTTGCGGCAGTAATGTCACTTACAGATACACCATATTTTCGAGCAAGGCTATACAATGTCTCTCCCCGCTGTATTGTGTGAGTTGTTTGCGCATTTAAAAAGAAAAAAGCGCATAAAAATATCGTTATAATTGCAATTTTTTTCATACGCTATATTATCGGCAGGTTTTCTATTTTTCAGTAAAGAATGCGCTAATATTACACCCATTAATATTTGTTGCATTCTCATACATCTTTCGTAAATTTTCCCTACCCGTGCGCAATTGTTCAGAGGTTATACCAAATTGGATTGACTGATCTGCCTCTAAAAAAGCTGCTATATGATCAGAAGCCCGAACAAGTGCGCCATCTATAGGAGAAAATTCTTCGCTATTATACAGAGTATTTAGCTCATTAAAGGAGACCTTTTGCATTGTACCATCTTTCAAAACACGGTTTTCGAATTCATCACTCGTAAAATAAACCAGTTCATCTCGATAAAAATCTTCCATAAGTGGCAAAAGTTCATCATGCACAATTTTATCTTCTATATTTTTAACTATAGATGGCAATCCCTCTGTTGCTTGTTTTACAGGAGAAATTATATCACGTGTTACCGACTCAGGTAAGTCATGAAAAAGTGCAGAAAAAAAGTTATTGTACACACGACGCTTACAAAATGACACCTCTGTTTGTTGGCGTCCTAAAAGCAAGGTAATAATAGCAACAAAAAATGAATGCCCAAGCACACTGGTTTTTGGTACACGTGGAGTTTGATTCCAGCGTGTCTGAAACCGTAATGTTTCTACTAACATTAAAAACTCATAGGGGCGTTGTTTTGCAGTTAAGAGCGGAACTCCAACTAAATCCATATACTTTCGAAGATCATCTTGTAGTTCACGCTGAATATCAACAATACGAAAATTCTCATTAACTGCAGCAATCATCTCAAATTCACGCATGGTAGAAAACTTATGTGCTGCGCGAAAAACTCGTTGAGTAGGATTTTTTTCTGAAGACTGAGAATCTTGATCAACAATCATGTATTCTTCGAAACGAGAAAACAGGTCATCATCGTGCAATAAATCTCTATATTGATTTATTACCCATTCAGATAACTTCTTGTATTCTTCTGGATATTGTTTACGAATCATTCGCTGAACAGGAGATTTAATATCACACAGCGCTATTTTTTTAAATAGTTCAAAAACTGAGGCATAAATTATCCAATCCCAATCAATTTCTACTCCACGATTTTCTTCAAATTTTCCAATTATGTAGGCAAGCACCATCTTCTCTGCAGATTTATCCATTTCTATCAAATCAAAAGGACGAATAAGGTCATTCCAACGTTCAATTGAAAACCCTTCAAAAATTTTTAAAACTAATTTTTTATCAAACATAGCTATATACTTCCTTATACTAAGATTATACTGTTTTTTTTCAAAAATAAAAATGTATTTTACAAAAAAAAGCTAAAAAGGTATTGAAAAAAAAAAGTTTTTTTGGTATAAATATACAAGTAGCGCTTGACTAACTGGCTCGTATATGGTAATTTACACTAACCAATGCAACGGGCCACTAGCTCAGCTGGTAGAGCAACAGACTCTTAATCTGTGGGTCGAAGGTTCGATCCCTTCGTGGCTCAGGGTTTGCTACCGTTAGCGAGAGTGGTGGAATTGGCAGACACGCTAGACTTAGGATCTAGTGCCTAGGCGTAAGGGTTCAAGTCCCTTCTCTCGTATTGGAAAAGCTTATTTTGCGGGAATAGCTCAGTGGTAGAGCGCCACCTTGCCAAGGTGGATGTCGCGGGTCCGACTCCCGTTTCCCGCTCAAAGGCGATTCGGAGCAATCTGGATCGCCTTTTTTTTTCATACTTTTGAATCTAAAAAATTAATATAAAAAAAAGGAATAAAAACGTGGCAATTACTAAAGAAGTAACCAAATTGGAAAACTCAGCTGTTAAATTAACAGTAACAATCCCAAAGAAGGAAGTAGAAGCAGGCTACAATGACTTGCTCAAAAAGTATTCAAAGACTATCCAAATTCCGGGATTCCGCAAGGGTCACGTGCCGGTAAACGTATTAGAAAGAAAGTACGGAGAAGCTCTAAAAGCAGATGCTTCTGGCGAATTAATTGAAAAAGCACTTACAGATATTTTCGAAGACAAAACATTTGAATCTCAACCACTACCCTACTCACAACCAGCAATGGATGAAGCTCCAGACTTAGATTTCAAAAAAGACTTAACATTTTCTGTTGTATACGATGTTATGCCTGAAGTAACTGTTGGAGACTTTAAGGGAATTAGCATAGAAGTTCCAGAAGTAAGCGTTGGAAAAAAAGAATTAGACGAAGAACTAAAAGCTATCCAAGAGCGTAACGCACTTGTTGTAGAAAAGAAAGATGGATCTAGTGCAGCTAAAGATGATGTTGTTACAGTAAACTACAGCGAACTTGATGACAAAGATGTTGTAATTGCTGGAACAGAACGACAAGACTTTGTATTTACAGTAGGAACAGAACAAAACCTTTATAAATTCGACAATGACATTGTTGGTATGAAAAAAGGCGAAACAAAAGATATAACTAAAAAGTTTGCAAAAGACTTTGAAGACAAAGACTTGGCAGGAACAGAAAAGAAAATCCGTGTTGAGCTTACTGCACTTAAGACTAGAGACTTACCTGCACTCGATGATGAACTTGCACAAGACGTAAACGAAAAATACAAGACCTTAGACGATCTTAAGAAAGATATTACAAAGAATCTTGAGACAGCACTCGAAAACCGCATGAGAGAATTAAAATCAAATGCACTTATTGAACAGCTAATTGAGAGAAACCCAATTGTACTTCCTGAATCAATGGTAAAAGCTGAGCTCGAATCTCGTTGGAGAATGATGGCTCGCCAATTTCAAACTACACCAGAGCAACTCGAAAAGATGTTTGGTGGAGCAACAGGTAACGCAAAAGAAACAATGCTCAAAGAATGGGAAGGCGAATCACAAAAAATGCTTAAGGGAAGACTCATTGTTGAGAATCTCTTAAAGCAAAAAGAAATTGCCGTTTCTGACGAAGAAGTAGAAGCCGAATTTGCAAAGATTGCTGAAGGCGCAAACATGGATGTAGCAGAAGTAAAAAAACACTACGAAGATGCAATGCGTAAAGAGTATTTAATTGACGATGTAAAAGAGCAAAAGCTCTATGCAGATATTTTTAAACAAATTGAAATCAAAAAAGGAAAAAAACAAGCATTTGCCGATTTGTTCAAAAATTCGTAA
>CAYJNB010000004.1:0-28673 GCA_964371205.1 uncultured Treponemataceae bacterium | reverse complement strand
CCGCGAGATAATTCGTTAGTATAGACATACTGAACATTGTTTGTAGTACCACCACTTAAGACACCGTTAGTAATAGTGCCGTTCATGACATTTGTGCTAATAGTAGGATTACCTTTAAGCTTTAGAGTACCTGAAGCGGTAATGTACACACCACCGCTACCACCGCCACCAATGAAACTCTTACCGGTATTACCAGTAATTTTACCACCGCTCATCTCAAAAGTACTGCTAATAGAAACACCACCACCATTAGAACCGGATGTGTTACCACTAATTTCTCCGCCAGTCATTTCGAAAGTTCCATCAGACTTAACGCCACCACCACTGGCAGAAGTACTAATATTCTTTCTTATTTTACCACCACTCATTATAAAGGTTCCAGTAGAAGAAACACCTGCTCCTCCAAAAAAACCTGTGTCAGTATTACCGGTAATTTCTCCTCCGGTCATCTCAAATGTTCCACTATGAATATTAACACCTGCACCTAAACTTGAGGTACCATTAGTGATTGTAATATTATCTGAAATTATTACAGTCGTGTTTGAGCCACTTATATACAGAACTCTTTTTAGATTTTGTGCATCTATAATTCCGGCATTTGCACCTGTTCCAAGTCCTTTGAGGGTTATATTGAGTTCTGTATCACTTTCTATTTCTACCAGACCATCGTCAGAGCTGTCTCCTCCTGCAACTTCTGTTCCTTCTTCGGTAATGGTTCCTTTTACATGGATGGTGTAATCTGCAGTATTGTCAGGAGACATTTTTATTGCATCTACTGCTTTTTGTACACTTATATATGGGCTGTTTTCTGTTCCGTTACCTGTACTATCACTGCCAAATTGCGATACATAATAATCTGTTCTTAGTATTCCAGATGAGTTCACATGTATAGCATTAGAAACGGCACCTAAGCTATCTACAAATGCAATGGAATAAGCCGGTTTTTGTGTTATTGATGTACCTGTTTCTAAATAGAGCGTATCGTTTGTATGTGCATACACTTGTCCTAAAGAATCAAAATAAACAGTAGCTGTGCCATCTGGTTTAGTCGTCTTAAGTGCACTTGTACTCGTAATAGTACCAGAACTAGAGTCAATATTTATAGAGTAATCAACACCATTTATACGAACTGCTTGTATATCCGAATGGAGCCCCTGTCGCTGAGCTAATGTTACCATATCAAAAGCAAGTACCCAATCCGTAGACAAGGTGTGTTTTACTACGCCTGCTATTGCTGGCTGCGGTGGGACGGTATTAACAATAAAGTTAAAAGAGAAAGGTGGAAAAAGGCGCTCTGTTTCTTTATGTTCCAATCCAATTGAACCGGATAAAAGAGCCATTGATGTATCATTCTCTATTTGTTCAAGAAAAGCTTGGGGAAAGGTTAATTCTACAAATCTATTCTGTGTATTTATAAAGTAATCTCTATCTTTCTCAGGGTTTATTGATGTTGGAGAACTTGTATTCCATGTTAAAGTGTAGTCTATTAAAAGATTTTTTTCATTATCTACTTCAAAACGAATTTTTTTATCTGAATCTGATGATATATGTGGTATATTATTAAATGTTGGATATGACTTGTCGAGATCGTAATGTGTTATTATAGCATGATTTGCATATGTTTCTAAAAAATCCTGTAATTTATTATCAAATAAATCACAACTATTAAGCAAAAAAACTGCTATTAAAAAGAACCAATTAAATTTTCTCATCCCTTACCTTATGTTAATATGTACCACGTATTGCTTATTTATTCAAGTAAGGTAGCATTATTATGTTATTTAGTTGCTAGTTTTAAAACTACTCTTTTCTTGCCATGAGAGTCCGCTTCTCTCGTACTTGTTTTAAGACCTTGCATAACTCATCTGTTTTGTTATGTTCTAAAAGTTCTTTTAAGTACTCTAGAGATTTCTCGAACGAGTCTATATGTAATAAAAGCTCTTTTTTATTTTCGCTAAATAACTCTGTCCACATAGGCGCGTTTAGCATTGCAATGCGTGTTAGACTTTCGAAACTTCCACCGCCAAACTCAGTAATGTTTGCATCTTCTGCACTATCTACTAAGGCAGATGCAATTACATGGCATAATTGAGAAGTAAATGCTATTTTATGGTCGTGTGTTTGTGCATCTGTTACTACTAGGTGTTTAAATCCTAGTTTTGCTACAAACCACTTAAAAAAATCAAGATGACTTTCTGTGTTTTCATTTCTAGCAATTAGAATATAATTTCTGTCTTTAAAAATTTGAGCATCAGCTTCTAAAAATCCACCTTTTTCCTTTCCTGCCATTGGGTGCGCGCACATAAAATCAAGGTCTTCTCTCAATATATTTGGTAGTTTTTTTATTATTGTAGACTTAACGCCTGCAATATCTGTGATTAATGCATTTTTTTTAAAAGCATCTTTGTATCTTTCTAAAAAATCAATTGTAGCAAGTGGATATAAACATATAAAAACAACGTCGCATAAGGCTAACATTTCTTGCACATTTTTTATTGCATACCCTTTGTGTATAACCCCTGTTTTTATTGCAAGTTCGAGTGTCTCTTCTTGCAAATCACATGCTACAATACTCCCTACACCCTTTGTTTCGTTCAGAATGCGACTTTGAATTGCCTTTGCAAAGGAGCCTCCCATTAAACCAAGTCCAACAAACCCATAGGTAAGATTTGCAGCATTTTTTATACTAATAGCTGTATTTGTCATATATTCTGCTCTACTTTTGCAATGTTAGATATAACTTTTTTGTTAATATGTATCAAGAAAACAATAGCCAAGGCTAGAGATGCTATTTCTGCAATAGGAAAAGACCACCAAACATTTTCTAATACACCTGTTTGTGCAAGTAACCATGCAGAGGGCAACATAAAAGCTAATTGCCTAACTATTGCCATTATTAAACTTAAGACACCATTTCCAAGAGCTTGAAATACAGAGCTAAACGTTATACAAAAACCTGCACCAATAAATTGTAACGACAGAATTCTAAGTGCTGGAATCCCAATAGTTATCATCTCTTCGGATGCGTTAAACATTTGTAGTAACTCTCTTGGAAAGGCCTGAAAAATTATAATTGCGGTAATCATAATACAAAGAGCAACAATTGTACTCACTTTTATTGCACTTTGTACCCGTTGTTTATTGCCTGCTCCATAATTATAAGCAACAATCGGAATAAGTCCGTTATTTAGGCCAAGTGTTGGCATTGTAGCAAAACTCATTAGCTTAAAATACACTCCAAAAACAGCTACAGCAGTTGAACTAAAGCCCACTAATATAAGGTTAAAACCATAGGTCATAACTGAGCCAATCCCAACCATTAATATCGAAGGTAGCCCAACAACATAAATTCGAGAAATAATATGTGGGTTTGGTCTAAACCCTTTTAAACTACATTGAATTTCTTTGTTATGTTTTTTATTAAAATATATCCCAATAAATAAAGAAACTACCTGTCCAATTACAGTTGCCCATGCAGCCCCTGCTGTTTCCATTCTAGGTAATCCAAATAAGCCAAAAATTAAAATTGGATCAAGCACTATGTTTATAAGTACCCCGCTCATTTGAGTTATCATTACATACAGTGTTTTTCCAGTTGCTTGTAAAAGTCTATTTGCAGTAATTACACCAAACAGTCCAAACCCAGCAAAAACACAAATACGAGTGTAATCTACACTATGTTGAAAAATGAGTGCATCATTTGTTTGTGTATTATAATAAGCGGGAATAAAAAATAGTCCAGCAATTAAAAAAACAACATAAGTACAGGCTGTTAAAAACACAGCATTAGCTGCAGTTTTATTGACTGACTTAAAATCGCGTTGGCCCAACTTCATAGATAAAAATGCATTAATACCAACACCAGTTCCTGTTGCAAAGGCAATCATTAAGTTTTGAATAGGAAACGCCAAAGAAACCGCTGTAAGAGCATATTCACCTACTTGCGCCACAAAAATGCTGTCGACAATGTTATATAATGCTTGACTAAGCATAGAAAGAACCATAGGCAAGGACATAGTGAATATTAGGCGAGGTATTGGCATAACGCCCATTTTATTTTCTTTTAAAGGAGTTTGAGGTTGATTCATAGACGGTTATATTAGATGAATAAAAAATATATGTCAATTAGAACTAAAAAGGTATAAAGCATACTAAGCTCTTTTCTTTTTATACTTTGTGTAGTACAGTTAACACTATGATTGCAAATAAAAACGTGTTAATTATTGCGGAAATTGGAACAGCTCATGGTGGCTCTTTAGAAAAAGCAAAAAAATATATCGATACAGCGGTGCAAGCAGGTGCCGATTGTGTTAAGTTTCAGATTGTGTATGCTAACGAAATTCTACACCCAAAAACAGGTGTTGTAACGCTTCCGGGGGGAGATATTTCTCTTTACGAACGGTTTAAGAGCCTTGAGCAGCCGATAGATTTTTTTGTTCAATGTGCCGAGTACGCAAAACAAAATGATATTCTTTTTTGTGCATCACCATTCGGAAGCCAAAGTTTACAAGAGCTTTTTAAGCTCGAACCTTTTGCTATTAAAATTGCCTCACCTGAATTAAATCATATACCACTTTTAAAAGAGCTTGCAGAAATAGAAAAAAAACGTACAAACGACGGTAAAAAGCAAATCCCTATTATTTTATCAAGTGGTGTTTCCAAAGCAGCAGATATAGAACTAGCACTGGATATTTTACAAGATGTGCAAGATAAGGCATTGCTGCATTGTGTAACAAGCTACCCCGCTCCAGAAGAAGAATACAACCTAAACATACTATCTGTGCTCTCTACGCTTTTTGATATTCCTTGTGGTATTAGCGACCATAGTTTGCATCCTATTATTGTACCAACACTTGCAACTGCTTGTGGGGCAACAATAATCGAAAAACACCTCTGCATGCAAAAAAATACCGATGGTTTAGATGACCCCATTGCTCTGGAGCCAGATGAATTTGAAGCAATGGTAAAAACCGTTCGCCTTGCTTCTCGAATGCCAAAAGAAGAAGTAATTAAAATGGCAAAAGATGAGTTCGGTCTTGCAAAGGTTGAAGCAGTACTTGGGAATGGAAAAAAACACTTGAGTAAAAGTGAAAAGCAAAACTATGGCAGAACAAATCGTTCGATTCATTTTACTAAAGACTTATCAAAAGGGCAAAAAATTACACACGCCGATGTTGCTGTGCTTCGTACAGAAAAAATCTTGTCGGTAGGCTTACACCCAAAATATCTTGAGCAAGTTATTGGCGCTACCCTTACTCAAAATGCACTAGATGGAGAAGGACTAAGCTGGAATCACCTTATACACAACGCATAAGATTAGTACTCGGATTGGAAAACAAGTAGAACATGTAAGTGCAAATCTTATACCTAGTTTTGCAAAGCAAAACTAGGCTAAGAGCGCAAAAGACTCAGAAGATTTCAAATCTTTTTGAGTCTCAGTTTTTACTCAGATTCAGCTGTCAATTCAGTTGTTTCTACCTTAGGTGGCATAATCTTTGAGAATACAAGAAAAAAGATAAGAGCAACAATTAAGCCTGGAATAATTGGCTGGCTAAACTTCATTCCAAATAGCATTCCCTTAGAAACTTGCTCTAAGTACACAACTACAATAGTTCCTGAAATGAGAGAAGCTATAGTACCGGCAGCAGAGGCTTTTTTCCAATAGTGTCCAAGTACATATGGGAAGAATGCACCCGCAGCACGAAGTGTAAAACTAAACATTAAAATTGTAATAATGCTTTGTGTATTAAACAGTGCAACAAACATCGAAAGAATTCCAACAATACACATTGCAATTTTTGTTACAAACATAACTTCTTTATCGCTTGCATCTTTTTTAATTACTGTTTTATAAATGTCGTTAGAGAAAATTGCACCAGCTCCAAGAAGGTCTGAATCGGCACTAGACATTGTTGCAGAAATAATACCTGCAAAAAGAAGACCACAAATTATTGAAGGCATGGTATTAATCGCCAAAACTGGCAATGCATAACGCGCACCAACGTCAGCAAATTGTTCTGCATTAAATTTTCCCATATTAATAAGAGCGAGCATAATTATACCAAGAATTGCAGGAATAAATGCAAATACAAAGTTAACAATAGCGGAAAGCAAAGAACCAATTTTTGCAGCATTCTCATCTTTTGCAGCATAAAAGCGAGACACAGCTTCTTGCCCTACAGAGAATGTTGCAGTGTACATTACAACGAGAGAAACTATACCAAACAAATCATAACCTTTAAATAAACTCATAGTGTCTGGCGGAACATTTGCAGTAACTGCTTCCCAACCACCAGCAAAGCTTAGAGCAAAAGGGACTGCAATTAACATACCGAGTACAATTAAAAACACTTGAATAAAGTCTGTAAGTGTTACACTCCACAAACCACCCATAATTGAATAGACGGTTACAACAATCGACACAATAATTACAGCAGTACTATAATTAATTGCAAGCATGGTAGAAAGTACTACAGCAGATGCAATAACTTGACCTACAGTTAAACCTACAAGAGGAAGCATCATAATAATTGCTGTTACTAAACCACTTGCCTTTCCGTACCGCCTGCGAAAATATTCAGGTACCGTTTTAACAGTTGCGGCTCTAAACTTAGGAGCTACAAAACTCATAATTATAAATGCAATTCCCATAGTAATAATGTACCATGCAGAACTAAGACCATGGTTACCCATACCGTTTTGTACAACACCAAGCGAACTACCACCACCAATTTCTGTGGCGGCTAGAGTTCCTGCCATTAAAATTGGTCCCAAACGCCGACCAGCTACCATAAAATCGGTGTTCGAACTAATTTTAGATGCGGAATATTTACCTACTCCGAGCATAAACAAAAGATAGACAAATACTACTCCTGTTACAATCACATTTGAACCCATTTTTTTCTCCTTGTAGATTTAAAATAAAAAAAGCAACGACTCTCCCCAAAATCGAGCATCATTGCTTTCTTAAAATGATATACTAGGAATTTGAATATGTCAATCAAATACAAAAAAAAGTTTTCAAAAGTAAATTTATACATGTACTTATATAAAATAATAGGTTATAATACATTGTGCTTAAAATTTTACTTTTATTATTTTTCACATCATTATTAACTGCACAAAGTAGCGGACGAGGAAGACCGCACGGAAATGCAAGCGATATCACTCCTGTTAAGTTTATTCAAGTTGTAGAAACACTAGAATACGATATTGCACATTACGGAGCTCGTGCAGAACCAATCATTTCTACAGAGCTTGCAGTACCTTTTTCTGGTACTATTGTAGACGTTTTTGTTAATGAGGGTGATTTTGTAGAAAAAAATACTCCTCTGTACAGCATTGTACGAACAATTCAAGGGTCTAGTGGAGATTATACACCACTTACAGTACGATCGCTTACCGCAGGAGTTATTAGTAAAATAACAATAAATCCTAACGAAGAAGTACGTGATGGCACTCTTACCATGACATTAGCAGATATAAGTAATCTAAAAGCAATTCTATCTATAAGTGATAAAGATATTCAAACAGTACATGTTGGGCTTACTTGTACCATAAAAGAAATTCCTAATGCGGAAGCAAATGTTTCAAAAATTAGCATTTTGCCCGATTTAAGTAATGGCTTATTTGATGTTGAAGTCCTCTTTAAAAACAATCCTCAAATTTTTGCAGGACGATTTGTAACAGTTGAGATACCAATAAATCCTGTTAAAGGAACCTTTATACCTTCCATCGCAATAATCTCTAGATATAGTAAAAAATTCGTATGGGTCTTAGATAGTCAAAATAAGGTTCAAATGGCCGAAATACAAATTGTTAATATGAAAGGAGATGTAACTCTTGTTACAGGTTTACAAGCAGATAGATGGATTGCAGTAAATAACACACGTTTTTTAACACCCGGATCTCAAACAGAGCCTATGTATCTAAAATCTATGAACGAACTATAATATGTACGCATATTTGCTAACTAGACGCCGAATAATACTTTTTTTAGCCTTTCTTGGAATTTTGAGCGGCTTTTATGCTCTATCTCAGTTATATATAAAACTCTATCCAGATATTGCAAAACCAGTAATACAGGTACATATACCTCACCCCTCATTTACTGCTGTTGATTTTTTAGATAGCTACAAAACAACACTTGATAGTGCAATAGATTCAATTGATGGAGTTGAGCAAGTAGAAATTACGTCTCGAAATTCTCGTACATTTATAATATTAAGCTTTGATTATGGGCTTAATGCAGAACTAATGAAAACAGAAGTACAAAGTGCTTTTGACAATATAAAAACTCGTTTGCCATCAGAATCAGATAATTATTCTGTTCGCTATTGGACACAAACGGTAAGCGAGTTAGACATAGCACTTTTTTCTTCTGAAATAGACGAACGGGAACTCTACGAAATTGCAAAGCCAGTTGTAGAAGATGTAATGAGCGGCCTAGAAGATGCAGATGAGGTTAGTATTCTCAACATTGAAGAATTACGAGCTACACTAACTTTGGACGAGCAAGCTTTGTTTTCTTATGGGCTAGAAGTAGATGAAGTAATTAATACTATAAAAACTGAATACAAAAACCTCTCTATTGGGAGCATTAGAACTGACGCAGGAGAGTATACTTTACGAGTTCGTAAGAATATAGATACTCTCTTTGATATTCAGAATATTCTTATTTCATATTCTATCGGAAAAACAATATTTCTTAAAGATATTGCAGATGTAGTAATAGACTATGGATATCCCCGAAATCTATATAGAGTCGACGGCAATCGTGCAGTAATTATTTACATTACTCCTAAACCAGATGGTAACGTAAACCGACTATCTGCAGATGCACATAAAGCTTTAGAAGAAGTACTTGCTGAATTACCTGACCATGTAAGATCTGTTACCGTTTTAGATCCAGCTACATTTATAACACGTTCTGTAAATAATGTAGTTCAATCTGCAATTTTAGGCGCTTTTTTAGCAGTATTTTGTATTGTTTTGCTTATTGGCGAAGCAAAAAATAGTATTATTGTTGCAACATCTCTTCCTTTATCTGTTATTATAAATTTTACACTTATGGCAATATTTGATGTTTCTATAAACATTATATCCCTTAGTGGTCTAGCTCTAGCTGTAGGTATGATTGTAGATGCGT
This sequence comes from uncultured Treponemataceae bacterium, assembly GCA_964371205.1. GTDB lineage: Bacteria > Spirochaetota > Spirochaetia > Treponematales > Treponemataceae > CAYJNB01. Next base: position 19,525 of record CAYJNB010000004.1, on the reverse strand, counting down.
CCATTGTCGTAATGGAAAACATATATCGTCATATTGAAACAACCCAACTAAAACAGTTAAAAGGTAAAAAATATGTTAACCTTATTGGAAACTCAGTAAGAGAAGTAGTACCTTCAATTATTGGTTCTACAATAACCAGTGTTTGTGTCTTTATTCCACTTTCTTTTACTTCACAGTTAACTGCTAGCATTCTTGGTGACCTTGCAAAAACAGTTGTATTTACTCTTTCTTGTTCATTACTTGTAGCAATTTTTGTTGTACCTCTTGTTGCTTATTACGTGTTTAGACAAAGAAAAAGAAATAAAAAACAATTTGAATTGACCACTCTGAATAACACTTCAAAGACAAAAAGAAAGAACCTTAAAGAATTTTCAGACACCTTAGTCGTATCTTTATTTAACGTCTATAAAAAAGCACTTGAACGGCTCCTTTCAAAAAGGAAAAACACATATATATTTATTAGCTGTTCTGTTGCTCTTTTAGTATTTTGTTTCTTAATTCTATTTCCTCGTATTACAAAAGAAATAATTGCACCTCCACAAAGTAATATGCTTTTAGCTTCTGTATCTCATAGCGAAATTGAAGATCAACAAGAATTTTCTGACGCACTCGCGCCCCTCGAACAAGATTTACAAACAAACTACCCCGGCATGGTTAAAAAGATTTTTATAAATATAACTCGCTGGGGATATGCAAGTATTATTGTAACTCTTGATAGCTCTAAGTCTCTTCCCTACATGATTAATACGCTCACCGAAAAGTTCCCCAGCGAGGATCCATGGGATTATACTTTTAGTTCTTGGGACCCTGCTGCCATGCCGATTCCTGCAACGTATGGTTTACACGTGCGCGTTGAAGGTCCAGATAGAATGACTATATTTGCTATAGAAGACCAAGTTGCAGATATTATCAATAATTCAAATTTCTATGGACGTGTACGTGTAACACCTAGTACTCGTTTAACAAATGAAATAGCTCTTTACCCGCGCACGCAGGCCTTTGGTGTAATACCAGAGTATAGCGTGAATCGCATAGTATCTATCCTGCAGTCGCTCATAAACGGGGCGCTCGTTGTACAAATGACAGTTGACGATAGCGAGATGGATATATACCTCGAAAATGCCGAAGAAGTAAATTCAATTAAGGACATAGAAGGTTATATGTTACCTTACAATGGTAAAACTATTCCTGTAAAACACTTTTTTGATTTTGAAGAAACTCAGGGTATTAACGAACTATACTCTGTCGACGGGAAAGAGTCGTATAATATTTTTGTAAGTATGAAGGTTGGGGAGCCAGCTTGGAAACAAAGAATTTACGAAACAGAAATTAAAAAACGTATTGCGGAGGAAATTGAGGTACCCAAAGGTTATCGTATAATATTTGAAGATACTCAAGAGGTTATAAACGAATCAATCCATTCTCTTGTTGGAGCGCTTATATTGAGTATTTTGCTTATATATATTGTACTTGGGATACAGTTTAATTCACTAAGAATTCCTCTTTTAATTTTAGTAACTATACCATTTGGATTTATAGGTGTAATTATTAGCTTGTTCATATTTAAATCAACTGTCTCGTTAAACTCGATGCTTGGTGTAATTTTACTTGCTGGAATTGTAGTAAACAATGCCATAATACTCATTGATTTTTATCTAAAAGAAAGAGAAAACTACAATACAAAAATCGAGGCAATATTAGAAGCTTGCAGACTACGTTTTAGGCCAATACTTATTACCACATTTACAACAATTTTAGGAATGCTTCCAATTGCTTTTGCAATAGGAGATGGAGCAAATATAATACAACCACTAGGAATTGCGGTTTCTGGAGGCCTCGCATTTTCTACATTTTTTACTCTCTTTATGATTCCAAGTCTTTTAAATTGCATTAATTTTAAAAACCAAAAAAAGAAATTCCTACCTTAGCTTGACAATAAACTAGTAGAACAATAGAATAGCCGAATGAGTAAACTCCTTTTCTCCTTTGGCTTAATATTTCTTGGTATTTGTACAGGCCAAATAATAAAAAAACTACAGAATAGAATTTCGCAAAGAATTCCCTTACACAAAGTAATGATAATTCTTAGAGACATTGCCTTTCTTATTCTCAATCCCATTGTATTAATAAACTCATTTTGGATTGTTGATACATCCAATATTACACTTATAGTTCTTCCCTTTATTTGTATAATTACATTAGCCTTAGGCGGAGGGCTTGCATTAGTTTTTTCAAGAGCTTTCAAGCACTCAAACACAAAAAAAGCTGCTATGTATGCTTGTGGAACACTATCAAATGTTGGAACTGTAGGTTCTCTCGTAGTATTTACCTTTTTAGGTGAATATGCTTATTCAATTGCAGCAATGTTTTATGTTTTTGAACCTTTTTATGTATTTTTGATTGGTTATACATTTACAAAAGCACTCTGTGAAGGAAATTTTAACATAAAAGAAAGATTAAAAGGAGTTATTACAGATAAACCCTTACTCATATATTTTTCTGCCATTCTTATTGGAATTGCACTTAATTTTTCCTCATTAACTAGGCCAGTATTTATGGAGAAATACAACCAACATATGATCCCTCTTGTATCGTTTACACTCATTTTTACTACAGCATACAAAATGCATATTGGAAAAATAAAGCATAATCTTCGAGAAAGTTTTGTGATTGTAGGTATTAAATATGTTTTTATTCCGCTATCAGCGCTTTGTATAGCCTACTTCTTTGGCTTACAACATATAGAAAATGGTTTAGTTATTAAAGTACTAATAATAATGACATTAATACCAACTAGTTTTAACTCTTTAATGTTGCCGGACTTATTCAATGCTGATCGTGATATAATAAACTCAGCATGGATAATGACTATGCTTCCACTTGCGTTTATTATACCACTAGAGTACTTGTTCTTAGTAGTATTAACATAATTTTTAACTAAAATATAAATCTAAGTAATGATCATCCACTATTGTTTCCCATGAATAATGAGCCTTAACGTTATCACTAGCGCATTGGATCATCTGGTCAAAACAACGAGGATTTTCATGTTTTCGTTTATATAAATCGAGTAAGATTTCTGCAAGTTTTTGAGGTGAATTGTCGTTATAAAGGATACCAGTTTTTTCGTGAATAATTTTTTGTAAGCCCCCAACAGCATGGGCAACAGGAACAGTACCAAAAATTTGTGCAATAAAATCTTCCAAACCACATGGTTCAAATAGACTTGGTAACACTAAAAAATCACAACTAGCAACACAGGTTCTTACAAAAGACCTTTCATATCCTTTAAAATATACATAGCGACCTGCATATGTCTGAGCATTATGTATATGTATTTGCTCAAGCTCTGGTGAACCGTGACCAATAATTATAAAACGAGCATTATCATTTTTCTTTAGTACCTCTTGAGCCGCCCAACCTAGAATATCTAAACCTTTTTGATGAGCGATTCGTCCATGATAGCCAAAATAAACTGCATCTTCTGAAGGTTCTATATAGCCAAATTGCTCAATCAACTCTGTAGACAGCGGCTTACTTACCGTATGTAAGAATTCTTCTCTAACCTTATATTTTCCATCTAAATCACCTTTCGATGGATTAAATGTACATGTAAGCCCAGATTTTTCTGTGCTTGTCGGATCGTATCGAGCAAAATCAATACCATTTGTTATACCAACAATTTTAGAGTGCTTTTTAAATAGTTCATGCGAGAAGCCTGCATTAAACTCGTAAGAGTCTTGTAATAGTTCTTTAGCATACCATGGAGATACAGTGCTTAATGTAGCAAAATATCCAGCTATTAAAAATGGTTCGATGCAATTTCCATTTCGACCAATTTGCAATAGGTCAAATGGTAACTCAGTAAAAGTATATGCTTCTTCGATCGAAGAAAAAGCTTGTCTATAACCTTCTCCTGCATTATGAATTGTTACAATACATTTAGTTTTTTCAAATTGTTTTTTTAAAGCAGGATTTGAAGCAATAAAAGCCGGTATCATAGCAGTATGTGCATCATGACAATGAATTACGTTTGGAGAAGTACTTGTGAGACGTGCATATAATAACACAGCTTTTTGAAACAGTGTGTTTATAAGATGTGTATCTTCAAATCCAGAACCTTGCTTATGTTTAGGATTACTTTTTTCATCTTCTGCTGTATAGGTATATACTGAATTCTTTTCATTAAAAAGTGGAGTGTCAACAAAAATAACAGTAACTCCATGAAATAGAGCTTCTTTGTAGTGAATCGTATAATCAGAACCCGCATGCACAATGTGTGCTACATGAGTTGTATCAATACTGTTTTTAAAGACTTCTTTTTCTTTAACAAAACCGTACAACGGAATAAATTGAACTACAGAAGTACCAAGTTCTACCAAGGCTTCTGCTAAAGAACAGGCAACATTTTTTACCCCACCCGCTTCTGCAATGCCAGCATATTCACGACTTATTTGCCAAATTGTTTGTCTCTCTAAATCAATTTTGGTTTTCAACAATTTCCCCTAATACTTAAATAATACGAATACAAGCCATTTGTGTCAATAATTTAAGAAAAAATTATGTATGAATAATAAAAAAAGAGTAGATTTTCAAAAAAATTGTAGAAAAAGAGGCACTATTAAGTTATACTATACACACTATGATTTCTGATAAGAGTAAGCTTAAAACACTCAGTGTAAGCCAAATTACTGACCTTATAAAAGAACAACTCGAAGGTATATTTCCTTATGTAATTATAGAAGGAGAAATTTCAAATTACCGGCCTTCTAGCACTGGGCATGTATATTTTACTCTAAAAGACGAAAATGCAGCTATTAGTGCAGTAATGTTTAAGGGTAAGGCGCGTTCAGTAAGTTTTAATCCTAAAGATGGTATGCGTGTATCTCTTACAGGTTCAATTTCTGTATATGCTCAACGCGGAACGTATCAAATTGTTGTAGATACAATGGAGTTAGCAGGTGTTGGAGATATTCTTAGGCTTTTGGAAGAGCGCAAACAGAAGTTGGCTGCCGAAGGTCTTTTTAATTCGGAACATAAAAAACAATTACCTCAGTTTCCTAAAACAATTGGTGTTATAACTAGCCAAACGGGTGCTGCTCTGCGCGATATACTAAACGTAGTAAAAAGAAGAAACAATGGCGTCTCTGTTGTTGTATTACCAGCTGTTGTCCAAGGGGCAGATGCTGCAGTCTCTATAGAAAGGCAAATTATAGCCGCAAATGAATTTAACCTTGCAGATGTTTTAATTGTAGGTAGAGGGGGCGGTTCGTTAGAAGATTTGCTGCCTTTCTCCGAAGAGAATGTTGTACGCGCAATTTTTCTCTCCGAAATTCCGGTGATTAGTGCTGTTGGACACGAGATTGACTGGGCTTTGAGCGATTTTGTTGCTGACCTAAGAGCCCCTACACCATCTGCTGCTGCAGAGATAGCTACGCCATTAAAAGATGAACTTATAAACTACATTAAAAATTCACTCGAAGATTTGGAAACATCTATCGAGACACGTGTTGAACGTATGAGACTAACTGTTAGATCGTTTTCAATCGAAGCTATGGAACTTAGATTTAGAGCAATTGAGCAACCACTATTGCAACGGTTTGATGATGCAAAAGAAGCATTATTAGTTAATTCTACTGAAAGAATACATACATTAAAGACAAAACTATCGCTATTAACACAAAAAATTGAAGATGCAAATCCAAAGGCAATTATGGCTCGTGGTTTCTCTGTAGTTCGCAATAAAACAACAGGAGCAATAATTCGTAAAGTGTCAGACGTAAAGCAGTCAGATATGGTAGAAATTATTCCTGCAAATGGAATTATAGATGCAGTTGTTACTTCTGTTAAAAACTCATAAACATTCTATAACTAGATTTTACCGCGCTCTAACACAAGTTTTGCCTTACGTTGATTTGCAGAGTCTTTTTCGTCTGCGGCAATTGCATCAACTTTTGCGCGTGCACTTCCAAAGAAATTCCGAGAAAACATGTCGAGGCCAATTCCTTTAGTGGCAACATCAGTGCTCTCCAAATAAAGTAAACAAATGTCGCTAATGGAACCAGATTCATATTTAGAAAGAATTTTTCCAAGTTCATAGCGTAAAGGCTTCTTTGCATCATCAGTAAGTGTTTTAGTTGCTTCTTTAACAACTGCACTTATTCCAGCACTAAATTGATGCTCTAGTATAGATTTGGCTGCTTGAATTTTTGCAGCATTAGATGCACGAGGGTCTTCAATTAACGATACTAAAAAATCATTTGATTTAGCTGTGCCAAAAATTGCTAGAGCCTCATAACTTTTGATTTTTACATTTGTATCAGGATCATTCTTTGCCCTATACATTAAAACAGGAACCGCATCAGTTAGTTTTAGCTCTTTTGCAGCTTCAATCGCTTTTAGTCTTACTCCATGATTGTTATCTCTAAATGCAGAAAGAATAACAGCATGCGCTTGTGGATCATTAAAGTTTTGTAACCCAGTAACTACAGCTCCTCGAACAATAGGATCAGATTCGTCAAATAGCTTTACTAAAATAGGTATAGATTCTGTTTTTTTCATGTTACCTATGGCCTCTGCAGCATAAGAGCGCATATAGGTATTTTCATTTACATCTTCTGCAAGCTCAACCATAGTATCCCAAGTTTCAATAGCTTGCAATTTGCCTAGAGCTTGTACAAGAGCTTGTTTTTGTGCAAGTGGAAAATCGTGGTCTAAATAATCGGTAAGTAAAACAGCTTCTTCATTCGAACCCAGTTCACCTAAGGCAGTTATTGCCGAATAAAAAAAAGTTTCGTTTTCGGTTTTTATTATCTCCACAATTGCAGGAAGAGCTTCTTTTATATCTAATTCTGTAACATAAGCAAATACTGCATTAACAAGAGCACTTTTATAACCTAGGGGATCTTCTAGTACTTCAATAGCATAGTCTGTTATAGCAGGATCTTCTAGTGCAATAAAATAGCGAACAACTTTTTCCTTTATAGTTGAACTTTGTGTAGTATTAAAAACTTCAGTTATTTCTTTCTCAAAGGTATCGTCTTTATCACGAGTTTGATCATCAATTAATGAGGCAATTTCTGATTCTAACCCAAATAGCAAAACTTCTTTTTGTCTTTCAATTTCTGACTGTTCAGTTTCTTCAGCAAATATAACTAGGCTATACAATAAAATGCTTACAAGGCAAAGTATTTTTTTCATAGTATGAATATAACATGTAACAGTAAAAAAAGATACATGCTTTTTGTATTCAAATAAGAATATTGCACTTAAGACCATTTGTTAATTGTTTTTTTTATTAAAAATCTGTATATTATCTGCATGATAAAAGCAGAAATTGTCGATTCAGAATTAATTGATCACATCCATTCTATTGAAAAAGATGGTATGAGTATTTTTATAATGGCAAACGGACTGTTTCGTGGAGCATTGTTTCATGGCACAGAGTTTATAAATCAAATGAAGGCAAATCACGCTCTCGGTACGGTTGAAACACTTGTATTAGGTCAAGCATCGCTTTGTGCCGCTCTTATGATACCTTCAATGAAAGGTCGGGAGCATGTGCGTTTTAGGTACGACACAAGAGGTCCTGCAGCAGGTTTTTCGGTAGAAGCTGATAGTAGTGGTTATGTACGAGGATTTTTATTGCAAGACCCAATTCCAGTAAGCGAAAAGCTGAATGCAAATGATCTGTCTCCCTTATTTGGAGAAGGAACAGTAAAGGTTACCAGATTTTTAGAGGGTAATACAGAGCCAATTACTGGTAGTGTAGAGATCAAATATAAGAATATTTCTCAAGATCTTGCGTGGTACTTTTTACAGTCAGAACAACTTCCAACAGCTTTTAATACTGGCATTCAATTGGATGAGAAAGGTCGAGTTGTTGGTGCTGGAGGGTTGTACTTGCAAGTAATGCCAGGTGCATCTGATGAACTAATTCAAAGGGTAGAAAATGCCTTTAGAGCAGCGCCTTCTTTAGGTCAATGGTTTAGCGAAAAGGGTGATAGAGACGATATAATTTATGGTTTATTTAGAGAATTTGAACCATCTGTAATTTTAGAGAGAGATGTTGTATTCAATTGTCCTTGTACACATGAGTCATTCTTAAAAAGAATGCTGACTTTAGATACATCAGAGTTAGAAGAATTAGCAAGTGAGGATACTCCTCCTGTAGCTGTTACTTGTCATAATTGCGGTAGTATATATACATTTGAGAAGTCTGAGCTTAAAAAATAGTTCCTTTATATTACTATTTACAGATGATTTACATAGTTTTACAGAAATTTAACAAAAAAACATACGATTTTACTTGCTTTCTCAAATTTTGTGTGTTAAAATTACATTACAAATTAAAACAGGTGATGTTGTGTTGTTTTTATAGAGGTTGGTATTAAGCCCAACAGTCGAGCTTCAAACACAGCATCTGTCACTGATACTGCCCTTGTACAGCCTGATGGACAAGGGCTTTATTTTTTTTATATATTATATTACTATATGATATGGTTTTAGATGATGTTCAGTCTTGGTTAGAAAAAACTATAAACTTTGAAAAAATCCCATCTAGTGCAAAATTTTCTCTAAAAACAATGCAATCTCTTGTAGCAATGCATGCAAATCCACAAAATGCTTATAATAGCATACATGTTGCGGGCTCTAAAGGGAAAGGATCCGTTTGCCAGTTTATTGCTTCAATTTTAAAGAATGCAGGATACTCAGAAGGCGTTTATGCTTCGCCACACATCTCAAGTTTTGCTGAAAGAGTTCGTAAGACAGATAAACCGCTAGATGATAGTGCTTATACATTGTCTTTTGCTGATTTACAAAAAAAACACACATATGAAGAAGCTACGTGGTTTGAATTTGTAACACTCTTTGCCTTTTTGTCTTTTAAGTACGCTAAAGTTAACTGGGCTGTTTTTGAAACGGGACTTGGAGGAAGGCTTGATGCAACTAATGTTTTGCAGCCTAAACTCTGTATTATAACACCAATCGAATTGGAGCACACAGAAATTTTAGGAGATACAGTAGAGGATATAGCACAAGAAAAAGCTGGAATATTTAAACCGGGAATACCAGTTTGTTCAGCAAAACAGAATCCTAAAGTACGAGCTGTTCTTGAAGAGAGAGCAAACATCTTAAACTGCCCTATTTATTTTGTAGATGACTTTTATAGTTGTATTTCATACACAATTTTAGAGAGTAAAATGCCTGTCTCATTAATACCATTTGACTCAAATATCTTTATTCAAGACAGAATAGATGCAGAATTATCTATGATCGGCTCAGTACAAGCAGAAAATGCAGCACTTGCAGTTTTGGCTGTAAAGGTCTTATCTTATTATTATGATATAGCAGTTAGTAAAAATCAACTAATTCAAGCACTTTCTAGCGCAAAACTACTTGGAAGATATTCAATATACCCAAATATGTATACTAATTTAGACAATACAAGTATTATTCTAGATGGTGCCCACACTGAGAAAAGTATAATTAATGTCTTAAATACGTACAAAGAACAATTTTCTGTAAAACGGACTAATACACACCTACTCTTCGCCTGCGCTGCAGACAAAGATGTATATGCTATGGCAAAAATACTAACAAGCGATAAGGAACTTTTTAGCTCTGTTACTCTAACTGTACCTGGCTCATTTAAACAGGGTAATCTTGATACTACGTACAAAGCTTTTAAAAAAGTTTGTATGGAGTGTAGTATTACAGAAAATAGCATGAATAGCCTATTACATTGCAAACAAGACTATAATGAAGCAATTGACTCCGCCATAAAAAATGCGGCAACAGAGAACGCAAATCTCCTTGTAGTAGGCTCATTTTATCTTGTAGGAGAGGTATGCTCATATCTAGCAGCAAAAGCTAGCACTTAGAGCGAGAAAGTTACTTTTTTTTCTGTAATGGGATGAGGAAAGCTAAAGCTATAGGCGCAAAGTTGTAAGTCTACTTTAGCAGTCTTAGCAGTGTCTTGTGTATACTTTTGGTTATAAATGATGTCACCAACAAGTGGATATCCAAGCCATGCAGAGTGTGCACGTATTTGATGCTTAAACCCCCTAGTTAACTCAAAGTCTAAGGTGTACGTTAAAGGTGTTGTCTTATTTTCTATACACTCATTTAATACTGTAGTATACATCGTTCCAGTAGATTTTTTTAAAGCAGCTCGCTGGATTTTACCATTTTGAGCATATACAGGGCGTACTGCAGCACCTTTTAAACCAAAATGCCTAAATGATGTTTCAACAATCAACGGTGCTAGTTTAGCATCTTGATACTCAACTGGTAATTCAGGGAATCCTTCTAGATTCGTTTCTTGAATAGAGATTCGATTACATACAGCGCTATAGTTTTTTATAAATAAACCTTGCATTTGAAAGTATGCTATTCTTTCGTATGCTTCTTGTGTTTTTGCAATTAGTATTAGTCCTTCAGTACCTGTATCTAATCTATGCAAAAGTCCGCCTTCAATAGATTTTTTTCCCTGTATTTTTTTTATTTCAGGAAAAAAATGTGCACAATAAGAAAATGCACTTTTTGTATCATCAGAAGTAAGCGGAGCTGTTGGAATATTATGTGGCTTATACAGCACTATAAAAGGGTTATATTTATCTCCTTCAAATATAATTCTACATTTACTCATACATCCCTCTTAATTTTACTATTACATTTTTTAAGTGTAGAGGAAGCGGTGCTTTAAACTCACTATACTCGCTCTTACCAGGTAGTTTTATACATAGCTTTCTAGCGTGTAACATTAAACCAATATTTTTAAATCGCGAATCTGGTTTATTATACAACGGGTCTCCAAGAATCGGACAACCAATATGCTTTAAATGCACTCTAATTTGATGAGTTCTTCCTGTCTTTATTTTAAGTAAAATTATTGAGTAATGACCAAAAGTAGCAAGTGTTTTATACTGCGTCCATGCAAATTTTCCCTTTTGTGAATCGACCGACAAAGGCATAAAAATCTTCCTGTTATGTTTGTGTCTGGCTATAGTTGTTTTTATTTCGCCTTTTGAAGGTGTTGGGCAACCATGTACTATTGCAATATATATTTTTTTAGTTCTTTTATTAAAAAACTGTCTTTGAAGCCATTCTTCTGCTTTTCGATGTTTAGCTGTTATTATTACACCAGACGTATCTTTATCTAGCCTATGAACAATTCCTGGACGTACATTCTCTTTGTCTGCAGCTCCCTGCCCCCAATGAAAAAGGAGTGCATTTACTAAAGTACCCTCCCAGTTGCCATTTGCAGGATGAGTAACCATACCTTGCTTTTTATTAACAACAGTTACATCATCATCTTCATACAAAATTTGTAAAGGTATGTTTTGTGGCTGTATCTCTTTTGGAATGGGATCCTCCCATTCAATATATAGGGTATCTTTATTATACACTTTTTTTGCTAATTTTACTGATATACCATTTACTAGCATTTTCGTAGCTTCATTCTTAAGTCTTGATCGAGTTAAATCAGAATGATGCATACTAGCAATATATGAATCTAATCGAGAACTTTCTCCATCAGGTAAGCTAACAATAGCAGAAAAAGAAGACACTATTCAGAACTCCCGTGTTTTTCTATAGTTATGTTACCCTTATCTTCTTTTTCGAGAGCAGCTCGTTTTTCTTCATTTTTTCTTTTTACCATAGAAATAATAAAATCACCAATTCCAACTGCAAGACTTAAACTTGCTGCCGTTATCATGACTGTAACTTGCTCATTAGAAGATAAGGAAGGAGAAAACGGATTAGGAATATTATCTGAAGAAAAACCGCTTGAAGCATATTGAACAACCCCATACCCCATTGTGGATATAAGAACGGTAAAAGGAATAGAACCTAAAGTTACAATCTCTGCTCGTCGCAAATCTTTGGTCCATGTAGGTAATTCATCTGAATTATATGGTTGTGGATTTGGAGTATAGTTATTGTTTGAGTCATCTACTGAAACTGTTTGACACGAAGTAAAAAAAATACAAATCATAAACATAGCAACAATACGGTTAAACATGCTAGGAGCGCCCTCCAAATATTGCAGTACCAATTCGCACAAGCGTAGAGCCTTCTTGAATTGCTATTTTATAATCGTTTGACATACCCATAGATAGTTCGGTTAAATTAAGCTGAGGGTATGCTTTGCGAGCTTTTTCTGCAGTTTCTCTTAATTGCTTAAAAGAGGCACGAATTATACTTTCTTCGTTACAAAATGGAGCCATAGTCATAAAACCATTACAAGATATATTCTTGCAACATGCAGCATATTCAATCGCCTCGTACAAAGAGTCTTCAGTTAGAAAACCTGCCTTAGACTCTTCTCCCGTATGCACTTCGAACAAAATAGATATTATCTTATCATCTTCACACGCATATTTTTGGATTTCTTCAATTAGTGCCAGTCTATCTACAGATTGAATACAGGTTGCTAATTTTACAATTTTTTTAACCTTATTGCGCTGAAGAGACCCTATCATATGCAGATTAATATTATTATTGTTAAGTAAAACAGAGAACTTCTCATCAGCTTCTTGTACTCTATTTTCCCCATATAAACAAAGACCACAATCTATAGCTTCTTGAATTTCTTCTACAGGATGAAATTTACTTACCGCCATTAATTGTACGGATTCACTTTTTCTGCCTGCCCCATGAACGCACTGTGCAATACTCTCACTTACACGCAGTATAGAATCTCTTATACTCATAATTTACTCGTTAAAAAGTCATGTGCAACATCACTTAGATGTATAAATTCTTCAATACTAAGTGTTTCCGCTCTTCTTTGTGGGTCTATACCAGCATTCTGTAAGACATCTTGAGTATCTGCAGAAAAAAGAGAATTGAGGTTATTCTTAAGCGTCTTCCGTCTTGAAGAAAAAGATGCACGTAAAACTTTTAGAAACACACTTGGACTTGCACAAACAGGAAACATATCCTTTTTTGTCATGATTACCGCTCGCGAAGAAACATGCGGTTGGGGCCAAAACGAGCCAGCAGAGAGATCCATCAGAGGTTTAACCTCGTAAGCCCACTGACAAAGTACAGAAAAAGAAGAATAATGTTCAGAATTTGGTTTTGCACTCATTCTTTCGCCTACTTCTTTTTGTACAGTAAATACAGCCTTATCAAATTGCGAACCATCTTCTATAGTATCTGCTATTATTGTTGCAGCAATATTATACGGTAGGTTTCCAAATAAATATTTTGCTAAACCATACTCAGCTTTATGTTTTTTCCACGTTTTAAGAACATCTCCCTCTACCAAAGTAAAGTTAGTATCTTTATTAAAAAAACCTCTTAATGCAGTAGCAAAACCTCTATCTATTTCAAATACAGTTAAATTTGCTCCTGTTTTAATTATCTGATCAGTCATACAGCCGAGGCCGGGGCCGACTTCCCAAACTGAGTCACCTTTCTGTAGGCCAAGGGAATCTACTAGTTTTCTGCGTGCAAATTCATTAATAAGAAAGTTTTGTCCAAACTTTTTTTGCATAGCCATATCATGAGAATCTAAAAATTGTTTTAATGATTGTGGAGAATTATAATCGAGCATTAATGCAATAATACTTGCTTTTTGAAAAAAAAACAAGTGCAAAAAAAAAGAGCAATCATAAAAGTTTAGTTTTATGATTGCCCCATAGTTCTAATTAAAAATTAACTTTCTTTAACATCATCACATATAGTTTTTTCTGTCTCTATATCGAAGAATTTACCCTTTTCCATAACTGGAATAAAGAATACTTCTTGCCCAATATCAAAGCTATGATCAGGAGAAGTTCTAACAACTACTTGCTGTGCTTGAGTCATAAGGAATAAGTGAGTCTCAGCTCCCAGTGGTTCAATTACATTTACTTTCATCTTCATACAAGAATCAGTTGCTTTATCAGAGTAATCCATATCTTCTGGTCGAATACCAAAGTAAACTTCTTTACCAACATATGATTTTAACATTTTAGATTGTTCATCTGTTGGAGTTAGTTTGAATGTTCCTTCATTTGCTATAAGTTTTCCACCATCTTCTTCAATTTTTACTGTTATAAAGTTCATTGGTGGGGATCCAATAAATCCTGCAACAAATTTATTTATAGGATTATTATATAAATATAATGGAGAGCCAATTTGTTGAACCTTTCCATCTTTCATTACAACAATTTTATCACCCATAGTCATAGCTTCAACTTGATCATGTGTAACATATATCATTGTTGCATTTAGCCTATGATGTAAGGCAGAAATTTCTGCGCGCATTTGAACACGTAATTTTGCATCAAGGTTTGATAAGGGTTCGTCAAATAAGAATACCTTTGGGTTTCGAACAATTGCACGCCCTACAGCTACACGCTGACGTTGTCCGCCTGAAAGAGCCTTTGGTTTTCTTTCTAAGAGTTTTTCAATATCAAGAATTTTTGCTGCTTCACGAACACGTCTATCTATCTCATCTTTTGGTGTTTTTCGAATTTTTAAGCCAAAGGCCATATTATCGTACACAGACATGTGTGGATACAATGCATAGTTTTGAAATACCATCGCTATATTGCGATCTTTAGGAGGAACATCATTCATTAACTCACCGTCAATGTAAAGCTCCCCCTCAGTTATGTCTTCCAAACCAGCAACCATACGTAAAGTTGTTGACTTACCACAACCAGATGGTCCTACAAATACTACAAATTCACGATCTTCTACCGTGATATTTTGGTTATCGACTGCGCGGACATTTCCATCGTACACCTTGCCGATACCTTTGAGTTCTACCTTTGCCATTTAAGGCCCCCTAGAATTATATTATGCTACTATTGTAAGGTAAAATCAAAGATAAGTCAAATAAAAACGACTGCTTAAGTATAGCTCTTAGGATTATCCTACAGCACCATTTTCTGCAAGCTGTGTTTTTACTATCTTGCCGTCAACAATTAAATGAGTCCCTGCTATTTCTACAGAATAATCCTTTGTTTCAATATCTACTGCAAAGAATGTATCTGCTTCAATTTGATCATCTTTTTTAGCTAAAGGATCAGCGCCTTCAAGAATCACTGGAGTCCCAGGCTTTGCCCAAGAACAATCGAGTACCTCGACACATTTTTTCCCATCGGCATCAGTATAATCTGCAGCCAAAAGCATACCACAACTCTCTATACCTCTCATTTTTCGAGGTTTTAGATTGTCCGCAATAATTACTGTTTTTCCGAGTAATTCTTCAGGACTTAAATATGGAACAAGGCCTGAGAGTATAGTGCGTTCTGTACCTGAGCCATCATCTAATTTTTCGATGTACAATTTATCTGCATCTGGATGTCTTTGAACATCTATAATCTTGGCTGTTTTAAGCATTATGTGTTTATTAAAGAAGGCAACAGGATCAGCTGGTTTTTCCATCTTTTTGGGTTCTTCTTTTTTTTGTTCTTTTTGCGAACCTTGCTTGTTTTGTGTTTTTTCTTTCTTTACATTTTCTGCACGTTCACTTTGACTTCCTGCATATCTATCTCGAAATGCTTCTTGTGTTTTGTTATCCATCGGCTTAAAAATAATCTCTGGATTAGTAACACTAGTTAAACCTTCCATCTTTCCAAGATCAGCCCACGAAAGCCCCTCAGGGCACAAACAGGCATGAGTTTTACCCAAAAATGATAGCACTCTAGCCGAAAACTGAGGCATATATGGCTGAGCCATAATCATAAGATCTTTTATAACATAACATAAATCTCTAATAAGGCTTGCTGCTTGTTCAGGATTACTTTCTCTTGTTTTCCATGGTTCACCATCTTGAAAAGCTTTATTAGCAATAGAAGAAATAGTAAATATTTGATGGAAAGCTTCTTTTAAGTTTGCCCACTCTAGTAATTCTGTTGCCTTTTCTTGTTCTACATGAATTTTCTGCCAAAGTTCAGTATTAGGTTTGCCTTCTGGTATTATTCCATCATAGTAACGGGAAACAAAGGTTAATGTTCGGTTTACTAAGTTTCCTAGATTACCTATAAGCTCGCTGTTCATTTTTTCTTGAAAGTCTTTCCACGTAAATTGAGTATCTTGTTTTTCTGGACGGTTATAGAATATATAAAAACGCCATATATCTGCATCTATTCCTGACTCTTTTGCATCACTTCCAAATACACCAACTCCCTTAGACTTAGAGAACTTACCTGATTCATAATTCAAGTATTCTGAGCTAGACATATGATATAGCTTAGTCCAATCTCGACCTGACCCTAGTAAGGTTGAAGGAAATATTACAGTATGAAAAGGAATGTTATCTTTGCCAATAAATTGAAAAAGATCCACTGGGTTCTTTGCATTTTCATCAGTAGATTCTGATGGTAGCCACCAAGCTTTCCAGTCAAAACCCTTTGTATCAGCAAGTTCTTTAGTTATAGACATATACCCTATTGGCGCATCAAACCATACATAAAAAACTTTATCTTCATACCCTGGTTTAGGAACAGGTATTCCCCATTTTAAATCTCTTGTAATGGCTCTCTCGTGTAAACCATCTCTAATCCATGCTTGTGTCATTTGAACAGCATTTTTAGCCCACTTGCCCTTCTCACTCGTTTCGTTCATCCAAGGTGCATATACTTTTTGTATTGAGGGAAGATCTATATATAAGTGTTTTGTTTCTCTTGCTTCTGGTGTTGAGCTACAAGTAGAACAGCGTGGTTCTTTAAGATCAGTTGGATCGAGCAGTTTACCACAATGCTCACATTGGTCACCTCTTGCATCATCATAAGCGCAGTGAGGACAAATACCGCGTACATATCTATCTGCTAAATAGCGTTCACACGTGGGGCAATAAAGCTGTTCTACAGTCTTTTCTGTAATAAAACCATTTTTATCTAAATCTAAAAATAACTGTTGTACTATCTCTGTTTGTTGAGTAGTAGAAGTTCTTCCAAAATGGTCAAACTGAATTCCAAACCATTCGTAAATATCTTTATGAATTGCATAATAATAATCGCATAATTCTCTAGGTGTTTTCTTTTCTTCTAGTGCTCGAGTTTCTGTTGCAGTTCCATATTCATCGGTACCACATACATATAATGTGTCGTATCCGCGGCTACGACAAAAACGTGCAAAAACATCTGCAGATAAAACTTGAATTAAATTCCCTAAGTGCGGAATATTGTTTACATACGGTAAGGCGGAGGTAACTAATCTTCTATTCATATATTTATGATACTTTTTTATGCTCTTTTGGTCAACATAAAAAGTACTACGAAGTGCTAAATATGTTACTAGCCCTTAGTAATTTTGCGTTCCTTTCTTCTGCCCTTTGTACTTGGGACAGTTAAAGTTATTGTTTTTTCTATCTCGCATCCAGGCTGTATTAAAAGATTCCAGTACAGAAAACAAGATGTTGCTTGATACGACTCTGTTAATTTTTTTTCTATTGGACGTGTTATAGTTAATGGAGCAATCAATAAACCTGACTCTTCATTCACACTAAGAATAAATGTAATTGAGTCTTTTAAATCTTTGAGCTCTATATAACTTAAACCTTCGTCTATCAAGTTTAATTTATTTACTTCTAATTTCAGATTGTCATCAGCAGCACTAAAAAATGCAAAGTTGTTTTCCACTGCAAAACATGCATTAATTTGGGATGAACTCAGATTTTTTATAATATACTGTACTTTTATTCCAGATGCAGTGGCCTTATACTTCTTTGTTAGAAGGTAGGCTTGTTTGTTATATATACCTTCAATCTGAAAACTTAATTCTTTTTTTACCCTATCAAAAGATAATTCTGTATACCTTTCTTGCGCTAATAACTTTCCACTAGACCTGTAAGTGCCAGCTTGCACTTGTAAAAGTGCATCTTTAGAAAGAAAATGATCCACAAACATTTTTTTTGGATATGAATCTGATGCAATATCATATTCCTTTGAACGTTGTACTGTATTTGTATAATTTCTTAAACTTACAAATGAATCAAAGTCATAAATACAACCAGCAACTGGGCTAACTATAAAATTATATGAGGCAAATTTAAAACAATATTCGTCATACCCGTTTAAATTATAGTCAAACTGAGTAACTGAAGGAGAAAAATTTTGAGACTTTCTAATTAATGAAACAGCATTGATAAGGTGCATATAAGCATTTTCTCTTACCTTCTTGTTTGTTACACCATCGGTATCTAATACCCAAAACGATGATGCATTCTGAGCCTTCCATAATTCTTCTCTTGCCACTGCTTTGCGTACTCTATCCCCTCTATGTTGATTAATCAGAATACTTGTTCTAATCATTTTTGCATAAAGCTGCATAGCTTCTGGAAAGTCGGTTAAAAAATTACGTACTGAGTTTTTATGAACAGACCTATTTTGAGAAAAATGCCTTAGTATAGAAGGAGATGCTCCAGAAGAAAGATAGACTTTTTTTAAAGCTTGGTTTGTTTTTAAATAAACTGATGGTAAAGTCAGATTAAACTTTGTATCATCAAGCAGAAAGGAGTAAAATTCAGAAAAAAAGTCCTCTTGAATGTTATTACACAATTTTTCTGCATCAAAAAAACAAGACTCATAAACACAAGAAGATGACTTTGTGTTCTTCTTAATAAAATCATAATATGTTTTAGGTGTTTCTGTAGAATTTTCAGCAATATTACCATTATACGGTAAAACGATAAGTGTTTTACCCATATCTTCGATAAATAATGGTGCTCCTTCTGAACCGAGGAACTGAGAATCTAACATAACATAACTCATACCACATGTATTAAAGGTCTGAATTAAAGATTGATCCCAAACACTGCCAGTTAACCAAACACCCCGCGGTCTTTTATCGACAGACTTACGAATAGCATTTGTTAACAATTCAGTTTGACCTACTCTATCAACTGGTAATAATAATGGAAATATAGGGTTATAATACCCTCCCCCCAAAAGCTCTATTTGCTTACGAGCAGAAAGTTCTCTGAGAATCTGTAAGAATTCTGTATGATTTTTTTCTAACCATTCAAGCTGAGTACCAGAAAAATAAAAAGTACAAGATGCCGCTGGATTTGCATAAAGAAACGTAACAAGATTCTTATATACGGAGGAGTAAATTTTTTCTGTAAAATCTGTTTCTGTATGGGAGCTACAAAACACACCAACACAAACATTAACACTATTCATACTAATTTATTTTACTGTAATTTATTTATAAAAGCAATCAATTTATACTAAAACCTTTGTTGCTAACCAGGAAAAATTTGATCCATAAACAAAGAAAACTAAAAAAGAAAGGCTTATAAATATAAGAACATGATGTAAAAGAGGGTCGAGCTTAAATATTTTAATTCGTTCATTCATAGCGTAAACTAATATTAGGACTAAAAATATAGTAAACAAGCAAGTAAATAAGACAATAAATAATTGTATATACGAATTTGTTTCATTTACAATCAATAATGGGGTAAGCGTAGCAATCGAAATTGTACTTAAGGTATTAACTTTCTTAAAAAAAAGAACTCTTTTAAAAAAATAAAACAATGCACTTACTAACATGACAGATAGTAGCGGTAGTAAAT
>CAYJNB010000003.1:0-29074 GCA_964371205.1 uncultured Treponemataceae bacterium | reverse complement strand
GCAGCAAGCGGAACTCTTTTAAATGCTGGAATTTTTACCACTACAGGTGGAACAATAGAAGCTACAAGCATATCGGGTGCTGGAGCATGGAACCTTGCAGGGCTTGTTACCACAACTACAGGAACTCAGACCTACAATGGTAGAGTTACACTTACTGGGGCTGCGACTTTAACAGCAAATGATGGAAGTACTGCACAAACTGTAACTTTTGGTAGCACAATAGATAGTGAAACTGGTGCAAATTATGCACTTGCAATTGGGAGTGCATCTGCTGTTACAAATGTAAGTTTTGGAGATATTGTTGGAGGCAACGCTCCTCTTTCAGCCATAAGTGTAAGCGGAACTACAACAATCGGTGCGAACATTACAACAACCGGAAATCAAACCTACGCAGGTGCGGTAACGCTTGCTTCTGATGTAAACCTTATTACTCCAGCTAATATTGCATTTAATAGTACAATAAACGGTGGGTCTTCTCTCCGAATTCATGGAGACCCTACAAATCCAGCTGACCCTACAACACTTTCTGGTACTGTAACATTTAGTGGTGTGGTGGGAGACACTGACTCGCTTAGTAGTTTTGATATTAGGGCAAATGCAATTGCTCTAAATGGAGGAGCAGTTACTACAAGCGGATTTCAGACCTACTACGGCGATGTTAGCACAACAGCAAGCGCTCTAAATTTATCAGCTACTGGGAGTACCATAACTTTTAGAGGGGATGTAAGTGAAAGTGATATAACTCTTAGTGCAGGCACTCTTGCCTTTGATTCGCTAAAAGACCAGCAAATAGACCTTTCTCTTGCAAATTTAACTGCTTTTACCGGCGCAGTAACTATTAATACTGCAACTCATACACTCACTTTTGCAAATGGCTTTGTGCAAAATGCTAGTGCGGAAAACGTCTCTCTTGCCGGTACAATTGAGACTGAATCTGTACCCGGAGGTTTGCACTTTACCGGAGCGGTTACACTTGTAGAAGATACTAACCTTACGGCACTTGGAGATGCCAATATCTCTTTTGCACAAAATATTACCGGTACTTTTGAACTAAGCGCAACAGCACCTTCTAACACAATTACGTTTGGAGGAAGGGCAGGTACGAATTCTTCTCCACTCGCCTCTTTAATTTTAAGCGCAGGAACTATTACTGTGGCTGGCAGTGGAGCGAGCACTACTGGGGAACAAACATATAATGGGATTCTTGCACTTACCGGCGCAACAAGCCTCAATGCGGGGAGTGGAGACATTACCTTTGCACAAAGTGCTTCTGGCGATTCATCGTTAAATGCAACAACAACCGGTACTATTTATATAAATGGCGGAACAGTGGAAACAGTCGGTAATCAAACATATGATGGTCCTGTTACTCTTGGTGCAGGAACCGCATTAATTGCCCACGATGGAAGTGCAGCAAAATTAGTTAGTTTTACAGGAACAGTAGGAGGAAATCAACCTCTTGTGCTTGGAACACTTAATGCAACGCCAATGCCAGATAAAGCAACAAATGTAAGTTTTAGCGGAGATGCGACACTTACCTCTCTCGATGTAACAGGTACTGCTGCGCTAAATGGAAATATTACTACAACAGGCAACCAAACCTATTATGGAGCAGTAATCTCAACAATAGCAACACTCTCTCTTTCTGCAAACACAGTTACATTTATAGACAATGTAACTACAAATGTATTAGACCTTTCTTCTGTAATCACGCTAACACTGGGAGCTGGGGTAGACAAAAATAAAACAATAACCGTAACAAGTGGACTCAATAGTTTTACCGGTGCCATGAATATAAATACTTCTAATGCAGTTTCAACAACCTTTACCAATGGCTTAGATACTAGTGCAAGTGTAACGGTAAGAGGTAGCGTAATTGCAGGAGCTGGACAAAGCTTAGAATTTACTGGCACGCTGGGATTAAGTGGAACAACCACGATGAGTGCTCCAAACAATATTATCTTTTCTACAAGCTCAACACTAAGCCCCACTGTTCCGCTCACACTTAATGCAGGGAACAATATTACCTTTAACAGTGAAGTGAATGCAACCGCAACACTAACTATTGAAGATGCAACAACAGTTAATTTTAACAATACATTTACTGCAAGCGACTTAGTATTCAGCGATACAACACCGGCTACCGGAACGGCCGCAGACCTTGCTTTTACCCCGACAGTAGCACAAACAATCAATGTTCCATCAGCATCTCTTTCTTCTGTTACTGGAACTATCGATATAATTGCAGATGATACAAACACACTCACGTTTACAAATGGCTTTACACAAAACACAGGTGGAAGCAGTGTTTCGCTACAAGGAACTATAAACGGCGGAGCAAGCGGATTGAGTTTTGCTGGAGCAGCAACGCTTACTGCCGATACAACGCTTACTGCAACCGGTGGAATAGTTGCCTTAAATAACACAGTAAGCGGCGGAAATACTCTCAATATTGACGCATCGACTGTTACGCTTGACGGCACAGTTGGAGGCGGAACACCGCTTACAGCACTCGATATTGACGCAACAACCAGTATAACAATTAATCAAAATGTAAGTGCAGCAACACAAACCTACGATGCACAAACCGTTACGCTTGGAGCAAGTACAGCAACGTTAACCGGAACGGTTGTGCTACCAGCAAGAATAGCGCAAAGCTTTACCCTTGGTCACAATGTACAAATTTCCGAGGACTTAAATACGCATACTGAAGATTATAATAAAATTACTTTTATAATAGGGGCAAACACCTTAACTGTCTCAGGAGCACTCAACGCTACTTATTCTGTGCCAAGTACGCCCTCTGACGAACTACCCCTTGTAAGCACCGGGGCAAACATCGAAATAACAGGTAATGGCACTTTTACTATGGGTGACTTTGATACAGCAGCGCAAGGCACGCATACTGTTTCTGCAAACGGAGCTACGATACGTGTAACAGATGACTTATGGGCAGATGTTGGAAGTAATTCTGCTGGCTTAACAATACATATTAATGCTCCAAATAGTACAATTGAAATTAATGATATTGTTTTGGGTATAAAAAACGGGGTAAGTGGAAGTAGCAGTGCTTTATCAATAACTGGATCAGAAGTAACAATTAACACTGCACGCGCCTTCGGTGATGCCTATACAGGAGGTAACCTTACTGTAAACGGAAGCACATCGGTAACTTTTACCGGAAGAGTAGGTTTTAACGGAACAACAGAAGGATATGACTTTGAATCACTTACTGTTACTTCTCCTATTATCAACTTAAACGGTAACACCGTTACAACCCTTGGGCCTCAAACCTATACCGGGGCTGTACACCGTAGCACGCCAGGTGCTATTACACTGGTTACCGGAGAAGACTCTACGGATACACTTACCTTCTCTGAATCTATCGGCGGAAATATTACCGATTTTTCTGTAGCCTCACACATGATGCACCTTAATAAAAGTGGCGATGTAAGCGTAACAACAACAGGAAATCAAAC
The DNA here is from genome assembly GCA_964371205.1 of uncultured Treponemataceae bacterium. Taxonomy (GTDB): domain Bacteria; phylum Spirochaetota; class Spirochaetia; order Treponematales; family Treponemataceae; genus CAYJNB01. The sequence goes on along the minus strand of CAYJNB010000003.1, from coordinate 25,595 downwards.
ATATAATGCAACCCTTGCAAGTACCAGTGACTCAGTAAAACTTTCGACAGACGGTGGAGATACCATTACCTTTGGAAAAGATGTAAGCCTTGGAACAAAACTGTTAACCTTAGAGGCAGCAAACTTACATTTTACCTCTGTATCAGACCAAGAAATAACTGCACACGAAGATTCTTTTAATACGTTCGCAGGGTCTATACAAATTGATACCTTTTTTACAAATCCTGATGCAAGTATTTCGGAGCATAGACTTACTTTTACCAATGGGTTTGATCAACAAGGTATAGGGACTGTTTCACTTGCAGGGACAGTAAACGGAGGGGAATCAGGTCTAATATTTTCTGGAGCAACTACACTAACCAATACTACAACACTTGCCGCAATAGACACTACAGATGGAAGTATTATTCTTAATGGAGCTATTACGGGTACACAAACACTCAACCTTTCTGCAAACGGAAGTGGTGTAAACGGCATTGTGCAATTTGCAAATAATGTGGGGGCATCTGGAGCTCCACTTGCGGCAATTAGTGTAACAGATGCTGAACAAGTGATTTTTAATCAAAATGTATACGTAAACACAGCTGATATTGCAAATTTTGCTGTTCCAGTAACTTCACACGTACAGTTTAGAACAAATAATGCTAATTATGCCGTTAGCATTCCTGCAAAAGATATTGAATTAAATGATGAGCTAAGTGTTGAAGTCACAAACTCCTCTAACTTTATCACATTTACCAATGGACTTTCAAAAACAGGAGTCGGAACTGTTAACTTAGCAGGAGATATACGAGCAACAAATAACAACCTCAGTTTTGAAGGCATTACAACAGTTACCGCAGATACGACCCTAACAACACAAGATACAACAGCAGGCGAAGGAAATATTTCGTTTGCAAATGCAATAAATGCATCAGCGGCAAGCGCACAAAGTCTAATACTTAATTCATCAGAAAATATTAGTTTTTCAGCAGCAGTTGGAGGAACTCGCTTTAATACCATACAAGCAACTGCAGGCGAAAACATTCTTTTTTATGCTAGCGTGAGTGCTGACACTCTTACCTTAAGTGCCTCTACAACTTTAAATGAGGGCATTGTTTTTGGAGGCAATGTTAGCTCCGACGATCTATCAATAACCTCAACCAGTGATGTATATATTACAAATACAAGTACCTTTGCAGCAGACGAGGGATTAACTGATATAGCAGAGTTTCCAAAAAATCTCTTTATTGTTACCGACTCTGCCACAGATGCAGTGAGTTTTTCACAGCCACTAAACGTAACAAATAATTTTGTATTGTTTAGAGGGGCTGTTACATTTGGAGATACCTTAACCACTGGAGCTGACGTAGTACTTTTTGGTACCAAATATAATGGAAACTATACTGGTGCTCCCGAAAATATTACAGGCTTATTCCGCTACAATCCAACACCTGCACGAACTGCAGCACGGCCGTCATTACTACCAGCTAACTTCCCTACCTCAACACCGTGGGGTGGTGTTGATATTCCTCAAGAAACAAATAATCCTCATGCTTTTGGAGGCTCACTTACAAGCCTTGCAAGTAAAACAATTACTGTTGGCAAAAACTTTTATGCAAACGGCATAGATATAAGCGGTGGAACAATAAACATTCCTGATAACAGTAACGCAACAAGCTCATTTGCAGAAGCGTATAATCTTGTAGCAACAGGAACTACCGTCGGTGTAAAAAGCCCGGGAACTTTCGCGTGGATATCTGCCGCAGATTGCACGGGGTCTGCAGAAACAACAGATACAACAGCCGCAACCGGATGGCGCTTTGACCGCCCTCAAATTCTTGACAATGATCCGGATGCTGTGAAAAATGATCCAGGTAGTGGAACATATACTATAACAGACGATATTGTACGTGTAGAATTTGATATCCCAATTGAAAACTCAAACAACGAAATATCAGCAGCAATTACAAATAACAGTTTAAAACTAAGCACAGGTGGAGATTACTCAACTGGATATGCCTTTACCGGTGCTTTTACAAACCCTGAAGGAACTACTTCCACAGACGGAGCAGGAGACTTATCGGTTTTTTATCTTCGTGTTACAACTCCTGAACACCGCTGGAACACCGATGCCACCGGAAATTTTGTAGTGGCTACCGACAGTACTGATATGGGACGTACCGGAGCAGGAAATACCCCGACAAACAGAACAACAGTGCCGAATGTGCATATTCCTATCGCTCTTACTTCATTATACGAAACACTGCGCGATACGTTTAAAAATCGCATTGCAACAGATAATCATACCGCAACAGCAGATAGATGCCCGCCTGTTCTTGCTGCCGTGTACACTGGGCAAGAAGTGCATAATGCGTTCTCAAGTCAAAAAGAATACGATGCACATAATTTTATAGAATTACACTATTCAGAGCCGGTAAACTTTGGAGATGCTCTTTTAGACGGCGCAGGTCCTATTAATAATGTAAATATTCGAGCTACTAATGACTTAGGGCATATTGCTAATAGCAATGCAGGACTAACGCTTACCGGGTTAATTACAACTCCAAACGGTGCTTTACAAACCGGCAATAAGGCAGACCCCGGTAATGCCTTTGTAAACGCCCTTTATCGCAACTTTAATTTTAACGGCGGAAACACAACACCTGATCAAACTCATCGATTACGCGTTTCAATTGCAGGCTTCGTTGACGGAAGCATTACGCTTACCAGTCAAACTGTTAATAACTATATTGGGTACATAGACAATGCAACAACTCCTACAGGGCAGGTTACCGTTATAGCAAATGCAAATATAAAAGACAAAAGTCCTGCTCAAAATGTCTTAGCAGAAGGGAATGCTTTTAAACCTACTATCCGAACGACAACTGTCTCTGGTCTTAACGATGATCTTTACAGTGCTTGGGATACCTCGCCGCCAGTATTTACCCACGGGGTAATTGACTCGGGTGCTGCGTCAGGAAGCGATGTGGGTTACGAAATTATTGCTGTTCCGACTGCTGCCGGTGACTCAATCGACCACTTTGAATTTCACTTACTTGATAATGAAACTAACACTGCTACATGGGCAAGAGCAAGCGGTTGGAACAATAACACCGCCACACGTCTCGACACAGCCGGAGGCTCCCGTGCAAACTATGACCATGGATATACGCTGCCTGCAGCTCCTGCAACATCGGGTGGGTTACGCGTTTCATCATTAGTAGACATGGAGAAAGCTCTCAGTATTGTTAGAGTTGATGGAACTGCAATTGCAAGTGGAGCAATGATAGATAATAACTTTCAGCGCTATATTACCGACTCATTTTTCTTTGTAGGAGGCACTCAAACGCTGGCAGGAACAAGTGACTCTCTCTATTTATCTATACAGCCGCAGGCAACAAACTTAGACCCCGTTGTAAAATATGATATTACCTACGACGATGGCATCGGATTTGTTACCGACTTAGCTGGCAATAGATTAAAAACAGTTACGGTTACCTCTGCCGACCTTGTATCGCCCTATATTACCTTTACGCTCTCTCCTTACAACACAAAACAAATGCTCGTATACTTTAATAAATCACTTGACCTGATAACAGGAGGAGGAAGAGCAACGCTTGCAACCATAGTTGACGAGTTTGTTTTCTTTGAAAAAGGAACCTCTACACAGATTACTGACATAGATATTTTGTCTGCAAGCATTGCCTTTATTACCGAACGATCTACCGGTATTATACTAACCTTTGATAGAGCCTTTGCAAAAGAGGAATTATTCACCGCCTATTTTAGACCTACAGATATAGCAGGAGATGGAGGTACTGTTATTACCGGTACAAATGGGGCTCGTGTAAATATTCTTGCAGAGTCACCGGTTAGTTACTTTGGGGTCAATACTATCACTCCTGTTTTTGCACAAAACACCCTTGGGTTCAATGATGATCTTGCTTCTGTTGCAGAAACAACTATTCGCAATTTTGATGGCTCAAAGGGTTTACACACCTACAGAGACATAACACTTCAAGCACGAATAGTGGCAACGGCTTCAGAGTTTATTCTTGATGGAGACCCTAAACCAACTCTGCATATTGACTCAAACCCTAAACCTCTTACACTATCTGACCGGTACCAAGCAGAAACCGGAGAAAACATTACCTTTTGGTTACCAAAACCAAATCCAGATTCATTAGTGTTTGATCCACCTTACTCTCTCTTTTCTGCAGATACAAATGCAAGTGCAACAGAGGTGGTACATGAAACAGCCGGAGCTCCTAGTGAACCGCTATTCAATTTTAATGTAACCGTAGAAGATGTTCCTCGAGACAACAACGGAACGATGCAATTCTTATTTGAGTGGGGAACGGTAGACCTTCCTACTGATGCGCGTATTGCCGACACCAATTCGCCCTTATATCACATCTACCTCCCCGACCCTAACGATATTGCTAACCCGGGATTATTCTCGTTTTTCTTAGGAAATAACCCACAACGCGGAGGAACGACCATTCTAAACAATGTAATTAATACAAATGTTAATGAAGAAGTCTCTCTTGAAGTCATTATGGAAGAAGCGGGTAATATTAGTATAACAGTGCTTACACTTGATGGAAATGTGGTAAAAGTAATTGGACACGGCAGACGAGAGGCAGGTAATCACTATTTTAAATGGGATGGAAAAAATAACAGCGGCCGCACTGTAGCACGCGGACTTTACTGGGTGCGTGTAAGCGGGCCTGGTATTGACGAAACACGTAAAGTAATGGTGGTACGCGATTGAGTTTACAAAAATTAAGTGGATTTGCCTATCTTGCCTTTGATACCACAGATAAAGCAAAAGCAACAGAGACTCAAAGTACTTTTATCAAACAACTCAAAGAAGAGCTCGCTTCTCGTTTTGGCTATACCACAGAGCCTAAAGAATACGGAAATCTTCTGTACTATCCAAACGAAACACAACTTGCACATCCGGCATGGGCAAAGACAATTTGCGCAGAAGTATTTCGTCTTGAATTTAAGGCTATATCTGAGGCATCTCAAGCAATGCGCGATATTCAGCGAAATTGGTTTTTCTACTCCTTTACTCAGTTTAGAAGAAGCTCTCTTATCCAAGAAAAGCTACCCTACATAAACACAAAGCTAAAACCATTTCCTTACCAAGTACCACAAGCAAACGTTGGCATGTATACACTGCTCGATGCAAACACCGCTCTTGTTTTTCCGCAGAGTTCTTCGCCCTTCCCTGCAGGAAATATTGAACTTATTGAAGACCACGAAAATCCGCCATCGCGCGCCTATCTAAAATTCCAAGAAGCTCTTTTGCGGTTTCAACATCGTTTTGGCGTACTTCCTACAACGGGAGAGAGGTGTTTTGATGCAGGCGCTTGTCCGGGTGGCTGGACATGGGTATTAAAAGAGCTTGGCTGTTCAGTTTTTGCTGTAGACCGCTCAGAACTACACCCTTCTCTTATGAAGCATCCGCTTGTTGAGTTTAAAACGCACGATGCCTTTACGCTTGAACCAAAAGAAATCGGCTCTTTTGACTGGATTTTCTCTGACGTTATTTGCTATCCTGATCGTCTTCTCAAATGGGTGCAAAAGTGGATAGCCGAGGGTAATGCAACTAACATGATTTGCACTATAAAAATGCAAGGCGAAACAGACTGGAATACCATACATCAATTTGCAGAAATCCCACATAGTTTTATGCAGCACATGCAGTACAATAAACACGAAATTACGTGGATGTACCACAAATCCTAAAAAGCTAGTAGACAGAAACTCTTAGAAAAATTATACTCAGTACAATAATTAGTTTTTTACTAATACTCACAATTTTTAATGCATATTTGGAGGGACAATGTCTAATGTAAAATCAATTTTAGCTGAATGCGAGGCTATGCTCAGCGGTCACTTTTTACTTTCTTCAGGAAAGCACTCTAGCCAATATTTTCAATGTGCAAGACTCTTGCAATATCCAAAAAAAGCGGCAGAAGTTTTAGCACTTCCTGTTGCCGAGCTTTTAGAGCAAAAAAAGCAAGGTAAAATCGACTTTGATGTAGTAATTGGGCCTGCAATGGGTGGTATTGTAGTTGCATACGAACTTGGCCGACAATTGGAAGTTCCCGCATTTTTTACCGAGCGCGACGATAATGGACAAATGACACTTCGCCGCGGATTTGAGATTACCAAAGGTCAAAAAATTATAATTGCAGAAGATGTTATTACAACAGGCAAATCGACTCTCGAAGCGGCAAAAAGTATTGAAGCTCAAGGGGGAGAAATTGTGGCATCTATCTGTGTTGTTGACCGTCGCCCAGAAAATGCAGCAAACCCATTCTCGTGGCCAATTTTTTCTGCACTTAGAGAAAGTGCGGTTGCTTGGGATAACGAAGAATGCCCTCTTTGTAAAGAAAACAACATCCCTGTTGTTAAACCTGGGTCACGAAAAATATCTTAAAAGCGAAGCGCTAAGGATCGTTGCGGTATCCTTTTGGCAAAGCCAAAAGATACAAGCAAGAGCCTGGTTCTGGAGCGAAGCTCCAGAAAGCGCCCATATAAAAACTTTGAATTGACTTATTAGTTTAATTTTTCTAAGTCGTCGAGATTATACGGGGTTTCTTGGTAGACGTAGTTGAGCCAGTTTGTGTAAAACAGGTGTGCGTGGCTTCTCCACGTTGAATAGGGTTTATTCTGTGGGTTGTCCGCCGGAAAATAGTTGCGCGGCACGTGTATTTTCTTGCCCTGGTCAATATCTCTAAAATATTCGTTTGCAAGTGTATCGGTGTCGTATTCAAGGTGCCCTGTCATAAAATAGCGCCTGTCGTCGGTAGAGCGCACAAGCAACACGCCGGCTTCTTCGGATTCTGCTAATATTTGTAAGTCGGAATGTTTTTCGATATCTTCGCGTAACACTTCGGTATGTCGAGATTGTGGAGCAGGAAAAACATCGTCAAAACCACGTAAAATAGGGTGATTTCCTTCTTTTTTATGATTATAGATACCAAACATTTTTTGGTTTAGATTGTATTTTGGTACTTGGTAAAAGTGATTTAATCCGGCTTGTGCTCCCCAACAAATGTAAAGTGAACTAAATACATTCTTTTGGGTATAATCCATAATACGTACTAATTCGTCCCAGTAATCAACTTGCTCGAAAGGCATTTGCTCAACTGGAGCTCCTGTAATAATAATTCCATCGTATTTATGAGAGAGAATTTCGCTTGAGCCAACATAAAAGCGCTCAAGGTGCTCTACCATTGTATTTTTTGACTCGTGGCTTTCCATGTGCACAAGAGAAATTTCTACTTGCAGAGGCGTGTTTCCCAAAAGACGTAAAAGTTGCGTTTCTGTTGCAATTTTTGTGGGCATAAGGTTAACAATGGCAATTTTGAGCGGGCGAATATCTTGTGTTGCCGCTCTTTTTTCTGTCATTACAAAAATGTTTTCTGCTTCGAGTACCGAACGTGCCGGTAAGTCGGATTGAATTTTTATAGGCATACATACAGTATACCACAAAATAGAAAAATGTAAAATACATCATTCTTCTCTAAGAAAAAAATTAAATCTACCGATAATGTAGTGCACAAGTGTTACTATTCACAACCAATGGAGTAAATTGAGCAATAGTCGGCAAGGAAAGCTAGTTATCAAAGTCAAGCTCCTCCCTATATGTATGATAGATTGATGCTTGATAACGAGTGTAATATATGTGGGAAGTGTAAAACTACTGTATACTTACAGGTCGTCTAATGACTTCGAAACTATCTTTCCTTGCCGAATCAACTCATTTTTCGAATACATTGGGTTTGAATACTTACCACTGATCAGTGAAAGTAGCATTTACAGTTTAGGGCGGAAAGAATAAGCAAAAACTGTAAGAGCAAATGGCAGGAAAATCGTTTGACGACTTGTAAACACACCAGTCTTGAACTAAAACACATATTTGAGCTAATCTCATACAGTGAGTTACCATATGTATTGGGAGGAGTTCGAGTTTACTGCCATTTGCTCTGAGAAGTTTTTGTTTAGAATTACCTTGCCTAAACTGTGAATTGCAACATACTACTGTGCAGTTTGAATTTATATTGGAGTATTGAATGAAAATAAATGCAAGAACATCTATTATTGTGGGAGTAATACTGTTTTCTGCCGCGGCTTTTGTAACCATTTCGCTTTTAACTGCAGTTTTTGGCGCAAACAATAATGCGCCAACGGCACTATTACGCCTAGGAGACTTTCTTGTTGGGGCGTATGGCTTATCTGCTTGGCTTGTTGTTGTGTTTCTATTAGCATCAGGAACACTTGCTTTTTTTCCAAATTGGACAACACGCAGTGGGTTTTATTTAGCCGTATCTCCTATTTCGTTTTTTACCATTGTTGCAGCAGAAAAAATTTGGAGAGCAGTGCTTTCTTCTCCAGATAAATCGTTTTTAATTATTCAATTTTTAGCTATTTGGGTTATTGCTTTTTTAATAGTTGCTATCGAATATATTGTTACGGCTCTTCTTTATGATTTAGTGTCTGTTTCTTCCAATACAGAAAAAAAAGAAGTTCGCACAAAACCAGAGCCTATTATTATTGATATGGAACCCAGTACGAGTGAGAGTGAATCAGTAGCAGATTCTTTTTCTCTAGAGCAAGAATTCGAAACTGAGGCTGAACAAGATGTAGTTGATCATACAAGTGTCGAAGAAAGCCCTTCTCACCCTTCTGATGCAGATATTGATGCATTAACTATTGAAGAGGAAACAAACACAGAGGTAGAAGAAAGCATCTACGTAGAGGCCGAAACTGATGAAACAAAGCCCTCGAGCGAAGAAGTTAAAGAAACACCTCTTTTTATAGACTTAAATTGGAAAGAAAATCAAAGTGCACCTGTTCGTGTGTATGAGGAAACTGACTTTGAATCGGAGCCAGTTCATTTTGATGAATCTGATTACGAGGGACCAGAAATAGAAAAAGATACTGTTATACAATCAGACGATAATGCTTTTGAGCCTGCAAATGAAATTGTCGATGAAGAATTTGATGATATAGACATGGATGTGGCAGACGATGAGGACTTTGCTGATAACGAAATAGATGAGACAGACGACGAGGACTTTGCTGATAATGAAATAGATGAGGAAGACGACGAGGACTTTGTTGATAACGAAATAGATGAGTCAGACGACGAAATCGAAGATGATTTTGAAGAGACCGAAGCCATAGAGCCATTAATTGAGTCTTCGATTGAGCCAGAAATAGAAGAAGCTGTAGAGCCTCCAGCAAAAAAGCCTACACGTAAACGTGGAAAATACACAGTTCCTGCAGAAGGAATTTTAAACACCTACCCGGATGGAGAATACTGGATAATTGATGAGCAAACACATCATGCTTCTTTTGTCTTAAAAGAAACCTTACGCGAATTTAAAATTGAAGCAGAAGTTACCGGAATCCGTAAAGGTCCAGTAATTACAATGTTCGAAATTCTTCCAGCTCCTGGAGTTAAGCTTGCACGTATTGCAAACTTACAAGACAATATTGCTCTCCGCCTCGCTGCCTCAAGTGTACGTATTGTTGCTCCCATACCAGGAAAGCATGCAGTTGGTATAGAGGTTCCAAACAAAGACCGTTTTATTGTAAGTTTTAAAGAACTTATAGATAGCCATGCCCCAGAGTTCAAGAAAATGGCTATTCCAGTGGTGCTCGGAAAAGACATTTCTGGCGAGGCGCAAATGCTCGACCTTACCGCAACACCGCACTTACTTATTGCAGGTTCTACAGGCTCGGGTAAATCTGTTTGTGTAAACTCAATGATTTTATCTATCTTGTACAAGCGTTCTCCTGATCAAGTTAAAATGATTTTGATTGACCCTAAAATTGTTGAGCTTAAATTATACAATGACATTCCGCACTTGCTTACACCAGTTATTACCGAGCCGAAAAAGGCATTCCAAGCATTGCAGTATTGCTTGTGCGAAATGGAGCGCCGTTATTCTATGCTCGACAAAATGGGTGTTCGCGATATAAAGAGTTATAACCGAAGAATTGATGAGCGAAACCTTGCGCAAGAAAAAATTCCATACATTGTAGTTATTATTGATGAATTTGCAGACCTTATGGCAACAACTGGAAAAGAATTGGAAGGTACCGTTGCGCGACTAGCGGCAATGAGTCGAGCAGTTGGGGTACACCTTGTGCTTGCAACTCAACGTCCGTCAATCGATGTTATTACCGGATTAATCAAGGCAAATATTCCAACTCGTATTGCGTTTATGGTTGCCTCAAAAATGGATAGTCGCATTATCATTGACCAAGTCGGATCTGAAAAACTGCTCGGAAAAGGCGATATGCTCTATGCATCTGCTATTGATCCCTTCCCTGTTCGTATACAAGGAACCTATGTGTCCGACGAAGAGGTTGAGCGCGTAGTTGAGTACGTAAAGCAATATGGTGAGCCAGAATATATTGATGATGAGATTTTCTTTGACGAAGAGGAAGAAGAATTAGAACCAAGCTTGTTTGGTGGCGACGATGATCCTCTGTACGATAAGGCGCTCGAAATTGTTCTACAAGCAGGCAAGGCCTCTGCATCGTATATTCAGCGCCGTTTAAAGATTGGCTATAATCGTGCAGCGCGCCTTGTAGAAGAAATGGAACAACGCGGAATTGTAGGACCAGCTAATGGCTCTAAACCCCGCGAAGTTGTTCATGTACCGCGCTAATTTAGATATAAAAGGATGTTTCTCGTTCTGCGATCATTTCATTCTTTTTTGCAATATAGTATGTGCCAAAGAAAGCAATAGCAGCATCTATTGCTGTGGCTACAGTTCCTAAGAAAAAAGCAACTGGGCGTAGGATAAGATACCCTGTTTCAAATCCGCGCCCATACATAGTGCAAAGAATCATTAAAGAAAAGAATACACCTCCAGAGGGCAATGCTCCTAAGAAAAATGAAACACCTGCTGCCATAACAAAAATCCATAAGAAATCAGTTATAGAAACACCAAGGCTTGAATACGATTTAAGAACAACAATAAAAGCAGCTGCAGTTACAAGGGCTGTACCACCACGTGCAAAGGTAGAAAGAACAGGCATACAAGCTACATTCAACTTTCTTTTAACACCTAAACTACCCTCTGCATGGCGGAGGTTTACCGCTAAAGTAAAATTTGCATCGCCAGAAAACAAGGCTGCTATAATTGAAGCTAAAGCCGAATATAAGACAGCAAATGGTTTAGGTTCTTTAAGAAAAATCTTTAAAAAGAGCGGTAACAACAAACAAACTATTACAATAAAAGTACCGGCTATAACGAGCAAGAAAAACAAGAAGTTATTAATATTTGCAGATTCGAGTAAGGTTAGCATCCAATATGCAGAAACTCCAATCATACCTATTGCTAAGATGTCGATAAAAAAATTCATAACAGAGTAACAAATTCTTGATAGCGAATAAAATAAGGATAGCGTTTGTTTTGCTTCAGTTTTTTCTGCTGCACATCCTGCCCCAGCAAAGCCAGCAAGAACATAGATAGGTAAAAGAAAAACCCCATCAATTAACGATGCAAAACCTGATACTGGAAAGAGCTTGAGTATATTTTCGCCAATATTTAAAGAAATTCTTTGAGAAACAACTTCTACAGAAATAGGTATTCTACTTGGATTTGCAATTAACACTATTAAAATACCCAAAATGGTTAAAAAAATCGTAGAAATTACAGTAAATAACGTTGTCCGTATTGCAATTGAAAATATCTTCTTTTCTTCGTACAACTCGTATACAGCAACTGTCATAGTAAAAAATAAAAGAGGAACTAGCGCATAACGCCCCATATTAATAGTGAGTGTAGAAATATAACTCATTGCTGAATTAAATAATTCACTTTCTGCAGGAATAATAAAAGCTGCAGCAATTCCAATAATACAACCTAGTAAGTATTTAAGCCAAATTTTCATATATACAGAATACAAAAATGCATGACTACAGTCAACATACTTGTAGAATTAAAAAAGATAGCCTATACTGTAGTTATGAATAAAACAATACTTATCGCCGGAAAAGATGCCCCTGCGGGTGGCTTTTTTGCGACTGCAGCAATAGAATCAGGAAGAAACGCCTTAATAACTGTTCCCCAAGGACTAGCTCAACACGAAGAAGAAACAAACTCCGAGCAACAACTTGTATGGAACAGAAGCTCTCCAATTTCTAGCCGCTCTCTGATTGTACAAGCCGAAAACAAGTATAGTCATATAGATGAGGCATTGCTTATTTTTGATGCAAGTAATTATGCAACTCGATTCTCTGTTTTTGATGCGGCCTGCTTTACTAGGGCAGTTGATGAGATGATGCTAGGTTATTTTTATCTAACAACAGAGCTTCTTCAGCGATTTGAACAACGGAAAAAACCCTTATCTATTACCTTTTTATTACAGACAGCTCCTAACCAAGAGGGAGAATCAAAACTTTCAATTCCTGTACTAACAGCACAAGAGACCTTTGTTGCTTTTGCACAGCATTTTGTAACTGAGCACGAAAAAACAGATGGCTTGCATATCTTATTGGCAAAAGACGAAGCTAACAGTCCAGACGAAACAGTTGCCACTTGGCTATACGAATTTTTAGATACTGGGGTAAAGAAAAACGCCTGCACGTGGTTTAAAACAGGATCAAAACCAACGGGTCTTTTTTCTTTCTTAAAATAAATTTTTGCTTTTTTTACAAAAATAGTATAAAATACTCATTAGAATATATGTAGGAGAACAGCATGAAAACACTCATTTCGACAGACAAGGCACCAGGTGCAATTGGGCCATACTCACAAGGAACAAAGGCTGGAGGTATGGTTTTTTCTTCAGGTCAATTACCTATTGGACCAGATGGCAATTTAGAATCAAATGATATAAAACTTGCTACAAAATACTGCTTACAAAATGTACAAGCTGTACTAGAAGCTGGTGGAGCTACACTTAAGGATGTAACAAAGGTAACAGTATTTCTAGCAGATATGGCAGACTTTGCAGAAATGAACGAAGTATATGCAACTTTTTTTGATTCAGAACCACCTGCTCGCTCTGCAGTACAAGTTGCAGCGCTACCAAAAGCAGCTCGTGTGGAAATAGAGGCTATTGCAGTTGTTTGCTAAAAAAATAATACGCGGAGGCTTTGTAGTTGCAGACAACGAAGAGCTCCTTGCAGACATTTATATCTCAGGTGAAAGAATTTCTCATATTCTTCCAGCAGATACAGAAATACCTACAGACTTTTCTGATGCAGAGGTTCTAGATGCAACGGGCTTAGTTGTACTACCAGGAGGGGTTGATGCGCACACCCACTTTGACCTAGATATTGGGATAGCACGCTCAAGCGATGATTTTTTTACCGGCACAGTTGCTGCTGCCTGTGGTGGTACTACCACTATAATAGATCATATGGCATTTGGGAATAAAGGCACTCTGCCTTCTAAACAACTGGCGACCTATCATGAACTTGCTAAAGATAAAGCAGTTATTGACTATAGTTTCCATGGAGTAGTACAAAATGCTTCTGCCGAAGTACTCTCAGATCTAGAAAACTTAAAAAAAGAAGGTATAACATCAATAAAAGGATATATGACCTATGACTATCGCCTTACAGAGGAAGATTTAACAATTCTTCTGCGTAAGACAAAAGAACTAGGTATGATATTTTGTGTTCATGCCGAAAATCACTTAACACTAACTCAATTGCGAGAGCAGTTTATAAAAGAAGGAAAAACTTCTCCAATCTACCATCCCAAAAGTCGACCATCTACTTGTGAGGCAGATGCCGTTAAGTGCGTTTGTGATATAGCAAAACAAGTTGGAGATGCACCTTTGTACATTGTGCACCTTTCAAGTGCACGAGGGACATTTGAATTAAAGAAAGCTCTTGCCGCAGGGCAAAAAAATCTTATGGGAGAAACGTGCCCTCAATATCTTTTTTTAGATGATTCATTATACGAAAAAGAAGATGCTCTAAAATATGTAATGAGCCCACCTCTTCGTACACCAGATGATAGCTCTTTTTTATGGGAAGCTCTTAAAAAGCACGAAATTGAAACAATTGGAACAGATCATTGTTCTTTCTTCTATAGCGAAAAACAAAAACTCTCATGCGGAGATTTTACCAAAAGCCCAAATGGCGCACCTGGTGTTGAATCTCGCATGATGCTCCTTTTTACAGAAGCTCAAAACGGCTCCATTTCTTTACGTCAAGCGGTAAACTGGTGTAGTACAAATCCTGCAAAGATTTTTGGACTCTACCCAAAAAAAGGGACAATTAAAGAAGGAAGTGATGCAGATATTGTGCTTTTTGATCCATCAAAACACACTAATCTACAAAAAGAAATGCTGCACGAAAATTGCGATTACACTCCTTACGAAAACATTCCATTAAAGGGTATTCCTGTTCTTACTCTTAGTCGAGGAGAAATTGTTTCTAAAGATGGGACCTCCCTCGCCCAAAAAGGACGAGGAAAATTTTTAAAACGAGCTGAGTATTCTGCATCTAAACATGTTTAGAGAAAAAGTCGATATAGCGTTCCCAGTCATATTGTTCTAAGTTATGTTCTCCTGTTTTTAAATGATAGCCTATATCTCCACCATGGATAGGACTTTCTGGGAGAGGATAGTTAGTTTGAGGCATTCCCACTTTGTTGTACAACTTATATATTTGACTTGCTTGCACACAAGATTCGAATTCTCCAGCTGGATCTGCCCATTTATCAAAAGTTCGCGAAGAAATATACATAGGACGCGGTGCAAGTAGAGCAAGCAAAAAATGCTGATCAAAAGGCATGCTTTCAAGATCGTCGTTATATTTTTTATAATTATCACAAAACCAATACGGAAACCTGTCATTAATATCTTTTATTTTTTCACCTATGTTTCCGCGAGATAAGGCAGCTCCTGTACAACCTGAGCAACTACTAGCAGCGCCTGCAAAACGCTCGTCTGAAGCTGCAGCCCATAAAGCAGTCTTTCCTCCTCGTGAATGTCCAACAACAAAGACCTTTTTTGCATTAACATGCTCATCCGTTTCTAAATAATCTAAAACCTTAGAAGCGCCCCATGCCCATGCAGCTATTGTTCCAGGAGCATTTTTAGGGCGATTAGTTTGATACTCAGGATAAAGTTTATGAAACCCCATTGAGTAACCATCTTCATAATCCGAAGCAATATCATGTGTCAAAATTACTGCCGTGGCAAAGCCTCTTGCAATAATTGTTTCCGCAGGCCAAAAGTCGCTTATCATATGACGAGCCGGATCTGCATCTTTTATATTTAGTTTATTAAGACCAATTGTTTAATTAAGTATGAGCAATTGGTCTTTTTATTTTAAATCAAAAAAAAATTTAGTTTTACTTCATTTCTGTTTGATGTTATACTATAATTAGTAAAAATGAACACCTAGCTGTGAGGAAAACTATGAATAAATATATGGAAGCTGCTTGTGAACAGGCGCGTAACTCTATGCAAAACAATCTTGGCGGTGCTTTTGGCGCCGCAATAGTGAATGAAGCAGGAGAAGTTGTTGCAGTTGGAGGAAATCGTGTTCTGGAACGAAACGATCCAACGCAACATGCAGAGATTGTGGCAATTCAAGCTGCCTGTAAAAAGCTTGGAACGTACGATTTAACTGGAATGACACTATATACAACCTGCGAACCATGTCCCATGTGCCTTTCTGCAACAATTTGGGCAAATATCAAAACAATTTACTTTGGAGCGACTCGCCAAGATGCCGAAGATATTGGCTTTAGAGATAAATTTATCTACGACCATATAAATGGAGAAAAGAACGCTGTTCAAGTAAAGAATATTGATCGTGATGAGTGCGTCGAATTATTTAACGAATACGCAAAGGATAACAAAACTATTTACTAATCGGAGGCACAATGAACACCCTTATTGACGAACTACGAAAATCCGTCCCTCGATCTGACGCATACAGTAAAATAACCGGAAAAGAACAATATCTCGACGATGTAGATTTTGGCGACGATGTCTTACATGCCTACACAGTTCGCTCAGCAAAGGCACGTGCTAAAATTCTAAAAAGAGAAATTCCAGCCTTACCAGAAGGATATTACTGCATCGACTACACCGATGTTCCAGGCGAAAATGCCCTTACCATGATAATAAAAGATTGGCCACCCTTTGCCGAAGATGAGGTGCGCTTTATTGGACAAACAATTTTGCTCATAGTAGGACCAGATAAAAATCTTGTCTACGAGCTGGGAAAAGCTGTTCACATTGAATACGAAGAATTAACTCCCGCCTTTACACTCGAGGATTCCAAAAAAATAGTGGGAGGAGCAATCCACGGCGAGGATAATATTTTTATTTCTTTTACCGCAGGGTATGGCGACGTTGATAAGGCTTTTACTCAAGCCGACAAGGTTTTAGAAGAAACTTATACCACCGCTCACCAAGAACACTTATACCTTGAGGTAAATGGTGCAGTAGGTTTATGGATAGACGGAAAGGTAGAGATTTACTCCTCTACACAGTGTCCGTTCTATGTACGTCATTCTGTAGCACCAGTTCTTGGTTATGCAGAAGAAGATTTAACCATAAAGGTGCCCTCCATCGGTGGCGGCTTTGGCGGTAAAGAGCACTACCCCGATGTAATTGCAGCAACCGTTGCTGTTGCAGCCTATAAACTCAAGAGAACTGTAAAATGTATTCTTGACCGCAAAGAAGATATGGCTTACACCGTAAAACGGCAGCCATCAAGTATTCACTATAAAACTGCTCTCGACAAAGATGGAAATATTATAGCCATTGATGTAGTTGCCGATATGGACGGCGGTGCTTTTGAATCTTGTTCGCGCGTTATTACACAGCGCTGTACGTATACAGCTTCTGGGGTGTATAACTTTCCAGCAGTGCGCGTTTTAGGACGAGTATACGCCACAAACAAACCTCCTTCCTGCGCATTCCGTGGCTTTGGTGGGCCTCAAGCTGTCTTTGCTGTAGAGCGTATGATGGATAATGTAGCTAACTACCTAAAAGAAAATCCCGCAGAATTACGCAGAAAATACTTTGTTAAGCAAGGAGATATTACCACTACGGGAGGAAAGTTCCACGACCGTATTACCTTGAACGAGCTTCTCGACGTAATAAAGAAGGAAAGCGATTTTGATACAAAGCTACATTCTCAAAAAAATGGCAAATTACGAGGCATTGGCATTGCAGCCTTTCCTCATGGAGTGGCTTTTACAGGTTCAGGTGAACGCGACATAATAAAGGCGAAACTACGCCTAACGCGCAAAAATGGCAGAGTTACCATTTACACTTCAAATACAGAAATTGGACAGGGGCTGCACACCACTTTCCGGAAAATTGCCGCTCATACACTCAATATTCCTCTTGAACAAATCGATATTGCGGAAATGAACACTGCAACAACAAGCCACACTGGACCAACTGTTGCATCACGCTCAATTACCATTGTTGGCTACCTTATTCAAGAGGCAGCAAAAAAAATGCTCTCTCATCCACAGGACGAAGACGTAGAAATTATTCAAAATTACGAACATCCGCCACATTTAATTCCATGGGATACTGCAACTCTTCGCGGCGATGCATATCCAGCATGGGGACTCGGAGTAAATGCCGTTGAGGTAGAAGTAGATCCTGTTACCTATGAAATTCAAGTTATTGGAGCATGGGGTGCCTTTGACTGTGGCTACCCAATAGACGAAAAAATAGTGGAAGGTCAAATTAAGGGAGGTATGGCACAAGCACTCGGCTGGGGCTTTTTAGAGAAACTCCACGAAAAAGAAGGCAAGTTCTTGCAAGTTAAAATGTCAGACTACATGGTCCCCACCGCGCTCGACTTACCACGTATTCACGCGTACACTGTTACAAATCCGTACGAATACGGTCCGTCTGGGGCAAAAGGCGTAGGAGAAATAACATTTGATGGTGCTGCTGCAGCACTTGCCGGTGCGGTAGAAAACGCCCTTGGTAAGCATTTTACAGGTATTCCCATTTTAAGCGAAGAAATTTCGCAGCTCGATTTTTAGGAGATAGTATGAGTATTAAGTTTACTTTGAACAATACACCAATAACAACGGATCTTCCTCCACTCACAAGGCTTATTGATTTTATTCGAAACACTATGAAACTTACCGGCACAAAAGAAGGTTGCGGAGAAGGAGAATGTGGTGCATGTGCTGTTTTAGTAGATGGGCGCGTTGTAAACTCTTGTCTCGTTCCACTTGCGACAGTCGAAGGTCATTCCGTCCAAACTATCGAATATGTAAGTAATACAGAGAACGGAAAAACAATTGCTAAGGCTTTTGCTGAAGAAGGTGCAGTTCAATGTGGCTTTTGTACCCCCGGCATGGTATTAACTGCTCAAGAGATTCTAAAAAGAACCGCGGGAAACCCAACCGAGCAAGAGGTTCGTACAGGCTTATCGGGCAATCTTTGTCGCTGTACCGGCTACGACCATATTGTAAATGCTGTACTCGCCTCCGCAAAGGGCTGGCAATCTGAAAAAGCGGAGGGATCCATATGATACAAGAAACGCAAACAATCAACCAAACATCATTCACACCAACTTCGCTCAAAGAAGCCCTAGACATTCGGGCAATGCACAAAGCGCAACCCTTTGCAGGTGGCACAGACTTAATGGTTGAACATTTTATTGGCAGCGGAACACTCATTCAATTTGAACACCCAATCGTGTTTTTGAACGGAATCCGCGAATTAAACAGAATTGAAAAAAAGGGTAATACGCTAATAATTGGCTCCATGACCCCTTTCTATGACATTATTAACCATAGCGATACACCACAGGTGCTTAAAGAAGCAGCAAGCGGCATTGCCGGTCCTCCAATACGAAATATAGCCACCATTGGAGGAAATATTTGTAATGCGTCCCCCTCCGCCGACAGCTTGCCAGCTCTCTACGCACTAAACGCAGAGCTTACCCTACAAAGTCAACGGGGACAGCGAATTATTCCTATTTCTGATTTTATTGTTGGAGTTGCAAAAACAACTCTCGCCGAAGACGAGATACTAACCCACATAACTATTCCGCTCGAAACCTACGAAAAAGCGTACTATCGCAAAATCGGCACTCGTAAGGCTAACGCTCTTTCCAAGCTTGCCTTTTGCGCTCTTGTGATAAATGAAAACAACAAGTTTCGCTTTAGAATAACCTTTTGCACCATGGCAATAACTATAACGCGAGACACCGCAATAGAAGAGCAATTTGCAGTAGCCGACATGTCAGAGTGGAAGAAACTCCTCCCAGAGATTTTAGAAGCTTATTCTACAATCCTAAACCCACGCGATTCAGCACGCTCTACTGCGCAATACCGCAAAAAAACAGCCCTTAATTTAATAAAGGCCTTTTTTGAGAGCTTGTAAAGACTCTTACCAAATCATTTTCCAACGCAGAACTGAGAAAAAATTGATTCGAGCACGTCGTCGCTGGTAATTTCGCCGGTAATTTCGGAGAGGCAAGCGAGAGTTTCTTCTAAATCATGGATTACGGCATCGGCAGAAAAACCTTTTTCCTCCGCGCTTAGGGCATGATGCAAATTAGTTAGGGCATCTTCCACTGCTTGCTTTTGGCGGGCAGAGCCGAGGCCCGCTTGCACTTTTTCACCACCTGCTTGAGCAAGTAAAATTGTCTTTGCATGCTGAATAATATCTGCGATTCCCTGTCCTGTTTTTGCACTTGCACTGACGAGCGAATCAAAGTGAATATCACCTTTTTGTTTGCACTCTTCAATGATCTTAAACGAGAGAGGCTCAGTCAACGCATCAGCTTTATTTAGAATAAGTATTAACGGAGAGTCATATTTTTTACATAAAAAGTCTCTATCATCTTCTGTAAGCGGGGCTGTACTATCCATTACATAGAGAATTATGTCGGCTTCTTTTACAAGGATTTTTGTACGCTTTACCCCTTGCCGTTCAACTAAATCTTCGGCATCGCGCAAACCTGCAGTATCGTATAGACGTACGGGTATACCGCCAAAAGAGGACCAGCTTTCGAGCCAGTCACGTGTTGTACCATGAATGTCCGAAACAATTGCTCTCTCTTCTTTTAAGAGTGCATTAAACATTCGCGACTTGCCCGCATTTGTCTTGCCGCATAAAACAGCTTTTGCTCCATCTTGGTACAATTTTTCTGCTGACCAAGTAGAAGAAAGTTTTTCTAACTCTTGAGCAGAATCAATTAGCTCTTTAACATCAAAAGCCCCGTTTATTGTTTCCTCGTCTTCGGGGTATTCAGTTTCTACTTCTAAAGCGGCAAGAGAGGCAATTATCTTATTTTTTATTGCTACTATTTCGTCTTGTAGACCACCATTTAAGCGATTTGCAGCGCGATGCGTACTTTCGGTCGTTTTTGCTGCAATTATTTCGTGTACGGCTTCGGCTTGTGTTAAGCCTGTTTTCCCATTAATAAATGAACGAAAGGTAAATTCACCTTTTTCGGCAGCTCTAAAACCACTTTTAAGAAGCAACTGATAAATAGCCAAGACGCCAGATGTTCCACCATGGCAAAAAATTTCTACCATTTCTTCTCCAGTAAAACTTTTTGGAGCCCTATATACACCGAGCATTACCTCGTCCAGTTTTTGATTTTCGAATGCGCTGTCAACAATCCAACCATACACAAGCGTGTTACCAGCAGCCTCATTCAGAGCCTTTGGTCGTGAAAAAACAGCCGCGAGTAATTCTATAGACTTACTACCTGACACACGAATAATACCGAGTGCGGCAGGAGCTAGAGCCGTAGCAATGGCGACAATAGGCTCATCAGGTGTGTACGTATCTTTCATCAGTCCTCCGAGCTAGGTTTAGAATTAGTAGTTTTTTTAGAAGTAGTCTTTGCTACAGACGAATTACTAAAAGGATTCTCGTAACTAAGTGCAATGTTCTTGCGCACAAAAAATCTTGGTGCAATATAGGTAACAAAAAAGCCAATTAGAGTTGTAGAAGCAAAAATAAGAATATCGAAGAGTCCAAGCGAAATAAGCAAATCTTGTAATGCAGATACAATGAATATAACGCCAAAAGAAACAACCGCAATAGCAGTAAAGCCAATCACTAAACGCACTAATTTTTGATTTATACTTCCTAACTGCGCATTATATCCACCCTTTTCTAGAATAAGTATGTATCCCATACCAAACCCAAATATAAGCCCTGTCTGAAAAGCGCCAATAGTTGCTATAAAAGAAGCCGCTACAATTGCAAATGCAAGTGTTTTAATTTGCTTACGCTGAGAAGAAAAAAATCTATTTAATATACTAAAAAGATTATATAAAATAAAGGCAAGCACCCCTCCAAGAATCCAACCAAAAACTACATCTGTTGGATAGTGCACACCCAAATAAATTCGCGATAAACCGACTAAGAAAGGAATAATTGTAGCTGTACAAATGCGTAAAACACCTCTTCTCTTTGTTCCATTAGCAGGTAGGAGCAAAGCAAACAAAACCCAAAATGTTGCTGTTATTTGCGAATGGCCTGAAGGGGTGGAATACCCAAGTTCTGCTATAATATACACCGTTTGGTCAACTTGGTATGGACGTGGCACAGCCAAAAGCATTTTTAATCCAGTATTCACTGCTACAGTAAGAAAAACTGCCAAGAAGAGTTTTATTCCAGTTTTTTCATTATATACCCAATACAAAACTGGCAGTAAAAAGATATAAATCAAAAGACCAAAAGAATCCGTAAAATATATAATAAAATTTGTAAGAGCTGGACTCTGAATACTTTGAAATAAGCGAATTATTTCTATCCCCCAGCTTTCCACTGCGCTTACTGTTCCAGTAGCTGTAGAAAAAATCTCCATAATCTTCTCCTTAAAATCAGCTCTATTCGCCACCAAGAGCAGGAAATCTATTTTCTGCTCTCACTTCCGGCGACTCCCACGGATAAGGCGTATCAATATCTATATCTGGCCGCAAATCATCGTAGCGTCCAATATTATTCCAATACAAGTACCCCTGATTTACTGAGTCGCGCATACCAAAAATTTGACGCTGTACGTAATCATTATCATAATACTCGCGGTCGTACGAAACATTCAAGTAAAAGGCTTGTGCCCAGGGCCTAATAAGCACCTTATTTCGCGCAATTACGGCGTTACGATACGTACCATAATAGTAAATGCGATATGGCCTTTCAACTGCTGGTGGATAAGCCATAAACGGTTGTTCAAAATGACTTGGATAAAACATGGGAGAAATGGCATCAACATACTGAGCAAGCAATTCTACATCTTGCCCAGTACGAGCACCTGTTCTATACCATCCGTTTGCTCCATATATATCAATACTTATTGGCGCATCAATATTATTGCGCGCATGAGACAAAAACGACATTAACGCACTTTCTTTATCCATACCGTGTTCTTGCCATCGATACGTAATATTGGACATATTTAGACCATCTGTTGGAAAGCGAATATAATCAAATTGAATCTCGTCAAAACCGCGAGCAATAAGCTCATTCGCAATTGCTACATTATACGCCCAAACCTCTTCGCTATACGGATCGACCCAGTTTTCGTCGTAGTATTCAACCACTCCCTCATCGTTTGTTCGGCGAATCCCCTGCCAGGGACGACGATACTTGTGATCCCATACTGCATAGTCTCCGTTATCGATTGATGCAAGGTGCTTATCTTTAAAAACAACGATACGTGCAATTAAATACACATTGTTTTCTTTCATTTTTGGAATAAAGGTATCTAAGTCGATTGAATAATCGCTTACATATGCTTTTTTTAAAACATCTTCATCGTTTGAATAATAACGCAACAAACCTTTATCATCCTTCATATCAATAACAAAGGTATCAAGATTGTTTTTTTCTAACACATCTAAAAATTTTTCCTGGCCTGCAGCGGTGCGTATTTGATTTGGGGGAACATAAATTCCTTTTCTATCTTTTATTATATCAATGTAATCTGAATGAACGGCGCTTGGATTCAAAAGCCATAATTCCGACAAATGCACTGTAAACGGAAATTTTAAATATGTTGGTGTAAAAGATGTACATTGCACATATCCTGGAACTTGCGAAAAGGCTATACGCCACCAATCTGGATAAAAAGGTTCGTCATTTATTTGTAAGGTTTTTAAATTTAGCTCACTAATGCCGTATTGACGAGTAAAAAAGAGGCTGCCATCTGAATACGTAAGACCATCAATTGTGTCTGCAAATTGATCAGATTCCCAAATTAGTTGTGCTTTTTTTTGCGTCCAATCAAACCGATATATTTGCGGCTTAAATGAGCGTGTCATATATACTTCGGTAAAAGGTCTGTTTTGTTCATCATAGTTAATAAATGTAACTATATCAGACAGTTCATCTGCGTATTCAATTTCTGGCACTAGCTCAAACCCGTCAATAACATCAACCCATTTTGGAGCTGCTTCTTCGATGCGGTAATAGGCAAGGCCGTAAATTGCATGAGACATAAACACGACCAATTCTTCTTCTATGCCAAACTCTTTTTTCATACTTGCAACAGCTACTGCTTTTATTCCCGAAGTGCGTGCTGTACTGCCAATATTTGTCCACGTTTGCCCCGTATCTTTCGATAAGTAGACAGCATCTTTTGTTGCAGTTACCATTATCGACGAATCGGTTGCATGTACTTCTAGGTCCTTGAGCAGCTGTGTTCTGGTAATAAATTCTTTTTGTCCATTTGTAATTTGCTTAATTATATTTACTGGCAAATTTCCGTTTTGCAGGGTAAATGTTTGTAAATCTGCACTTGTTAGAATTCCTTCAGAAGTTAAAAAATACCACTGCTGACTTTCAATAATTTTAAAAACTTCTCCTCCAGTCCACAGAGGCGTAACTTCCCCCATATCCGAAGTAAAAAATAAACCTTCAGTTGTCCCAATTAAACTCTCTGTGCGTATATTAACTTCCGAAAAAATCGGGCTGTAAAAAAATCCAAAAAAAATGCTTAAAACTGCTATCCTAAAAATGTGTAACATAGTAAGATGATAGTATCAGAAAAACTAAAATATTTAAAGGTCGTGAGAATGAAAAAATCAAAAACACGAAAATTCGGTATTTTAACTTCGGGTGGAGATGCCCCTGGACTTAACGCAGCAATTAGAGGTGTGGCTCGTACTGCCATGGATGAATTTGGCATGCGCGTCTTTGGAATTCAGGGTGGATACCGCGGTTTAATAGACAATAATGTAAAAGAACTACAACCTGAGGACCTTTCTGGAATTTTAACCCTCGGTGGAACCATTTTAGGTACCTCTCGCGAAAAGCCCTTCAAATATACTGATGTAAACCCCATTACAGGACGAACTCCTGTAGAAAGTATAAAAGAAACCTATCGAAAGCTCGAGCTTGATGCTATCGTTTGCCTTGGTGGTAATGGTACAAATACAACTGCCTATCGCCTTTCTCAAGAAGGCTTAAATGTTATTGGCATGCCTAAAACAATTGACAACGATATTGCAGGAACAGATATGACATTCGGTTTTCATACTGCAATGAATGTAGCAACAGAAGCTATTGACCGCATTCATACTACTGCACACAGTCATAATCGTGTTATGGTTGTAGAGATTATGGGGCATAAAGCAGGCTGGCTAGGACTGTATTCTGGAATTGCCGGTGGAGGAGACGTTATTCTCCTGCCAGAAATTCCATACCACATTGATTCAATTGCTCGCCACCTTGTACATCGCAAACAAAAAGGCAAACCGTTTTCTATTGTAGTTGTAGCAGAAGGTGCTCTCTCTGAGTATGAGTCTACATTAGAAAAAAAAGAATTTAAAAAACATCGTGCAAACTTAAACAGCTCTATTGGATATCAGGTAGCACACGAAATAGAAGATGCAACGGGACTTGAAGCACGGGTAACTGTATTAGGTTATTTGCAACGAGGTGGTGTTCCAGCCCCGTACGATAGAGTCCTTGCAACTCAATTTGGCGTTGCAGCAGCCCACTTACTTGCAGACGGTAACTATGGCAACATGGTAGCCCTCAAAAACGACAAGATTGTACCCGTTCCCCTTGAATATGTTGCCGGAAAAACAAAACGTGTTCCTCTCGATGATCCAATGTTATTAGCCGCTCGCGAAGTAGGAACCTGTTTAGGTGATTAAAAAAAGAAGAGCATCAAGGTAAAACTCGATGCTCTTTTTATTTGCTATTTATAAAATGCTAAGTGTTTAGAACAGCTTTTGCAAGTTCTTTTCCACGCTGTTTAAGCACTTCTAAGTCTTCGTCAGAAGGAACTCCCTGCCACTCGTATGGGTCAACATGGGTCCAGTTTAATTTTTCGACTGCTTCGTCGTATTCTTTTTTGGCACCGCCAACCCAGCCCCAACTTCCAATACGTAGAACATTTTTTCCTACAAAGTGCTTCCTATTGAATAAATTTAAGATATACGCTATCGGTGGGAACATTTTGTATTCGTATGTTGGCATTGCAAGAACAAGAGCCTTAGATTTATAAGCATCTGCAAGCACATAAGAAATATCGCAAGATGGAGCTTCGTAAGCTACACAAGAAACTCCTTCGCTTAATATTCCTTCGATTACTGCAGAAACACCTTTTTTTGTACTTCCATACATTGAACCCCAAATAACGC
>CAYJNB010000002.1:0-30637 GCA_964371205.1 uncultured Treponemataceae bacterium | reverse complement strand
CCAATTGCAGTACGTGCTCCTTCTTGGAAAGCATAAAACGCATTTTGCAGCGAATGAATACGATCGTGAGTAGACAGTGTGTTGAGCGAAGATGGGGCTGAGCGACAGTGTGTTTTTGCAGGGCTAAAACTAAAGTCAAGCCCAGTAAAGTATATTTGCGTGTGTTCTGATTTTCTTAGCAAAAGAGCGAGCTCAACAGCTGCTAATCCGACAGAGCCTAGTGGTGGAATCTGAGGAATACTGTGCAGCAAAGGTTTGAATCGCTCTAAAAAACGCATCTGTGCAAATTCAGAAAAGATAAAGCTTGTTGGTGAGTACTTAGCAAATGAGCGAATGAGTGTAGGTCGAGATGTTATATCTGCAACAAATGGAACGCCACTCGAAATTGAGCCAATAAAAGCTTTTTCATTTGCAATTTGGCTTTCGAGTGCTATTACTACATCTGGCCGAATCCCTCGTTGTAAAAGTGGTGTAATAACACTGTCGGCTGCAATTATAAAAAACAGGTCTCTATATATAATAAGGCGATCTACTGTTTTATCAATAGACGGACCTGCTCCCAAAACAAGAATAGGTTTTGTAATGCTTTGTTTTTGTATGATTTGTGAATTAGCTAAGCGTGGTATATTTCGGATGATATTTCTTGCATAGAGTTTTGCAAAATGCGTAAGAGTTAGACGATTTTTCCAAAAAGTGCTTAAAAAATCCTCTGCTAAAAACTTTATACGACTGTATAATTCGTTAGAAAACTGTGTTCCAGCAGATAAGTCAAAAAAGCGTATTCGCCGAAAATTGCCAAGATTAGGCTTGTTTGGCGAGTATGCCATAAAATTAGAAAAAATTTGTTCATTTGGACAAAAAATATATTCAAGGCGAGCATCTTTTAGGAGTGTTTTTTGTAAATGTAGTAAGGAAAAGTCGTATAAGTCTTTATTACTTTCTATACATATAACCCTGCATGACTCAGGGAGTTTTTCTAATAACTCAGCTAAGCCATATCCAAGGACTGGTGAAAAGCAAATAAAATACGTATTTGGTTCAATGTTTAAAGAATCAATTAATGTGCATATAGATGCTGTTGGCTTATATTTTGAATAGAGATACCGTCCGTTGTATAAAACAGAAAAACCCTCTGCTGCTTTAATCAGTTGAGGGTTTTCTGTATTCATATGTTGTGGTATCACAATAGTTTAGTTATTTAAGAAATTTTGAAAGTACACTGAGAAAAAGTTGTTTTCTAGACGTGATTCATCAAAGAAGTATGCTTGCATCGATGCCGTGTCAAATTCTTGTGTTGCACTTGTGTACAAATATTGAAGGTTTTCATTATCTTCTTCTTCAATAATATCTGCCACTTGGAAAACAATTACATTTGAACCAATGAGCATTGGAGAAGAAACTTCATTTTCTCGAAGTGAAAAAACTGTAGATAAGAATTTCTCGTTAGTACCTGCTCCATAAAGTGCTGCGTACTCGCCTTCTGTAGAAACAGCTGTTAACAAAGTGTTTGAACCATAATTTAAGTTGAATGCAGGTGTTGTTTGTTTTTCAAGGCCGTAGTTTCTTGCTGCTGAATCAAAACCGCTTATAACAGCTTGAGACGAAAAGTCATTTGCTTGAGCAATAAAATAGTCTTCTATTTTACCTGCTTCATTATCTTTCATGTATGAAAATACAGTTTCGAGTGTTACAGCATCGCTAAAATCAGCAGCTGCAGGAGCCCAGTTACACATAAAGATAGAAAAACCTGTAGCGGTAGGGATTACATTACTAATGTCTCCAGGAGTTAGTGTTGCAAGAGCATCTAAGTCTTCTTGTGCAGGAATAATAGTTTTTATGTTGTAGTAGTATGGGTCTGAGATTTTTCCATCAGTAGAACTATACGCATTGTTTGAGAATTGGCTAATACCATCTTCAAAAGTTACTTCGTTTGAATCGATTTGACTTTTTAATTTAGAGGCTGCACTTTCTGAATCAAGTGTAATAACAGATACATCATACTTAGCAAAAAGATCTGCATTTTCAGATCCATAAGCTATTTTTTCTGCATCGGGATATTCTTCTAGTGAAAAAGTAATAAAATCAATAGCTCTTTTTGTTTTTCCCATTGTATCTACAAATGGGATTTCTTTTGAAGATTGTTTTATTCCATAACGGCCAGTAACTTGGTCGCCAAAAAAATCACTTGCATAACGCTGTTGCATCAAACTGTCAGAGATTTCTGTACGGAGATCATTTTTTGTTGTTGCGTTCAGTTGTGCATATAATCGTGGTGAGTATTCACCTGTTTCTGGGTCTATAAAATTAGGAAGTTGAATAATCGTTCTATCTACAAGAGTTGTAGGCAAAACATAACCGCTTTTTTCTACTTCGTCAGTAAATGCTAAGTTTATTACTGCAGCATTAAAGGATGTTGAAAAAATTTGGAAAAACATAGAATCGTCTACTTGTTGGCCATAAGCTTCTGCTTGACGATAATAAAATTCTACCATTCTTGTAAATGGAGTTCCTTGCTCGTAGGCAATTGGTTTACCCATATACTTACCAAAAGGAGGTAGCTTATTTCCTTGTGACGAATCTCCTGCCATTGCTGGTAAAAAGATAAAAGAAATTGCAGCCAGTACAAATATTACAATACTACCAATTGTTAAAAATATACTTCGTTTTTTTGGATGATGTCCTGTGTCTGATTTTTTTTCGTTCGAACTCATACTCTTCCCTTATTAAAAATTTGGCGCGAAAAACTCAGTTTAGCACACCTTAACAGTTTGCAATTATATCAGAGAGACTGCTAAATTGTCAATTAAACTATAGAAAGAAGCGTGCTTATGAATAACGAAATATATACTTTTTTTCTGTAATTTGATATACTCACACAATGAGTATCATTAATAAACGGCTCGCAATAAAACAATTAAAATCTCTTTGTTATACAGATAAAAAAACAGTAAATGATTTTCGTTCAACAATAAACGAGACTTTTTACCAACCCATTTTACCCAATCGAGTGGATTGTAAGAAAATAACAACAGAAGGGGTTCGTTGTTATTTGTTTACCCCGGAAGCATGTGGCAGTAATCGGATATTGCTCTACATTCACGGAGGGTCTTTTATTGGAGGAAGTTGTGCTGCATGGAGTAGTTTTTGTGCAACATTAGCTCATGAGTCCACAACACGTGTAATTTTACCAGAGTTGCATCTTGCTCCAGAATTTCCATACCCAAGCGCAGTAGAAGATGCTTACCATGCATTTCATCGGCTGTATCAAAAAATTCCAAATATTTATCTTGCAGCAGATACTTCTGGAGCATCGATTCTTCTTAGTTTGTTTTTTAAGTTAAGTACGGAAGAGAAAAAAATTGTTAAAGGTATTGCTTTGTTTTCTCCTTGGGTCGATATTTCACAAAATGCGCTTGCTCTAGATATAAAGGCCAGAAAAAGCAAAGATCCAGTTATGACACAAGAAGTTCTAAAAATATGCTCTACAATGTATACCTACGATGATAATCGCACCAATCCGCTTGTTTCGCCTATTTATGCCTCAGAAGAGGAACTAGGAAAGCTTCCTCCGATTTTTATACAAGCCGGTGGAAAAGAGCTTCTCTTACCAGATGTAGCCCAATTTGTCGAAAAAATACAAGCAAGTGGCTCAAAATGCATTTTTGATATTTGGAAAAACGGGTGTCACTTTTTTCAATTTGTAGAAAACTATTCAAAAGATTCTCACCTTGCAGTTGGAAAAGTGGGTCAGTTTTTTAGGGAAATTGCACAGACACATACTTCGTACTCTAGTGTGGTAAAAGAGGATTTTTAATTATGGAATTAGTATCTCCAGCAGGAAATATAGAAAAACTAACTTATGCATATGAATATGGGGCAGATGCTGCATATATTGGATTAAAAAATTTTTCGTTACGAATAAAAGCTGATAATTTTTATGATGACGAATATGTAAGAATTCGTGAACTCAAGAATAGGTTTCCTAATAAGAGACTTTTTTGTGCTCTAAATATTACCTTTCATAATCGAGATTTGGATAATTTTATTAAAGAAATAGATTATTTTAAGAATTATCCTTTCGATGCCTTTATTGTTCAGGATATTGGTATTGTGCCCATAATAAAAAAGCATTTTCCAGATACTGCTCTTCACTTAAGTACTCAAGCAAACTGTATTAATAGAGAAGCAGTAAAAATGTATCACGACTTAGGTTTTAAGCGCATTGTGCTTGGTCGCGAAGCTTCTCTCATGGATATTAGAGATATTAAAGATGCCGTACCAGAAATGGAGCTCGAGGTTTTTGCGCATGGAGCAATGTGTATTGCTTACTCTGGCCGCTGCTTGATGAGTTCGTATCTTACCTCGCGCAGTGCTAATAGCGGTTTTTGCTCGCACTCATGTCGTTGGGACTTTACTCTAGAGCATGAGGCAAAAGCTCTCGCTCAAAGCGGTAATCTTGTATTGCAAGAAAAAGAGCGACCAGGAGAGTATTTTCCTGTTTTTGAAGGCGATAACTTTACCGCAATTCTTTCTTCAAAAGATTTATGTATGGTTGATAAGCTAGACGACTTAAAAAAAGCAGGCGCTGACTCTCTAAAAATTGAAGGCCGGATGAAAAGTCTTTATTATGCAGCTCTTACAACACGAGCTTATCGAAAAGCAATCGACGCTCTTGAAGGAAAAATTACGCCAGAACAGGCTGAACCGTTTGTTGCAGAGCTCTACAATACAGCGCATAGAGAATTTGCAACTGGTTTTTATTACAATCGAGAAGATGCGGACAAAACAACTGTTGGAGCAACAGAGAGTGTGTATAATTTTGTAGGTACAATTAGCAAACAAGTTGCGGACAATCAATACGAGTTTATTTCTATGGACAAGATAACATCAGATGTAGAGCTTGAATATGTAGGTCCAGATATTATTGCAATTAAAGACAATGACTATAAGCTAATAAATCCCACAACTAACGAAGAGAGAGACTGGGTTTGCCATGGACATCCCTGCCTTATTCAAAGCGATAAGCCAATTAAAGAAGGTTTTATTGTACGCACAAAAGCAAGCCCTAAAAAGTAGGTTTTGCGCACTGTAGCCGTACTGGATTAACCTTGACCCGTACTAGGCAATATGTTATAATCGTGTTTCTACTTATATATGGGTGTTTTATAGTAGGTTTGTTTTATAAGGGTTAAGAAGGAAAAACATGTTTATTTTTTCATTGTCAATAAAAAATCTTTTACGTAATAAAAGAAAAACCTTTGTACTAGGCTTACTCATAGCAACAACATCTTTGCTTGTATTTGTAATGAATGCTATCTTTGAACGAACAAATACTGGTCTAAAATCTCTCTTTGTACAAGAACTAACTGGCACCTATCTTATTGCAGAAAATTCAGAAAAAATTAATAGTATATTTGGTTATGAGATGCCGCTTGTTTCAGAATATGAACCAGTCGAACAACTGCAGGCTTTCTTGCCAATTTCAGAAAAATTAGCACAGTATGAAGATGCCTTAGCCTACACCCCTATAATTAGTGCCGCTGCACGCTTACAGGTAGCTGGAGAACGAAATACGGTTCCGTTATTTGGTATAGACACAGAATCTTATTTTAACGTTTTTCAAAATATTCATATTGAAAAAGGAGATATCGATTTACTGTCTCCTGGAAACAAGGGTATATTTCTAAATAGTTCTTTAGCAGATTCTATTGAGCAAGACTCAGGTAGACCTTTAGAGATTGGAGAGTCTATCCAGCTAACTACTTATTCAAATGGAAGTTTCCGAATTCGCAAAGGAGTATTTGCGGGGGTTCACTCCTATTCATCATCTTCAGAACCCTTTGATAAGGTTGTTCTATGCGATCCTCAATTACTTAGGGAGCTTTTAAACTACTCGAATGCTACAGATTTGGATGCAAATACCGAAGATGCATCTCTTATGGCAACTGAAGAAAACCTAGACGATCTTTTTTCTGACTTTAGCAGTGATTTTGAAATTACAGAAGAAAAAACAGGTGAAGAAGTTTTAGATAGCATTGATAATTTGTTTGCAAGCACCGCAGATAATGAGATTGATTTTTCTTCCATCATTACTTGGAGTTTTATTTCTATAACCCCTAAAAAAGATGTATCAGACCAAAAAATCAAAAACATATTAGAAGAAGATGTGCTTTTGGATACAGATGTGCAGGTTATGTATTGGAAAACTTCTGCAGGTCTGAGTGCGCAAGCCCCAATGGCATTGCAAACAGCTGTTGGAATTGGAATGGGCTTTATAATCATTGGAGCTGTATTGGTAATTATGAATGGTTTGTTGCTTTCAGTATTAGAAAGAACAAATGAAATAGGAACAATGCGTGCAATTGGTGCTTCAAATAGTTTTATAAAGCGTTTATATAGTACTGAACTAATGATTTTGATTCTTTCTTTTACTATTATTGGAATCTTACTAGGGTTTGTAATATGTATGATAATGCAAGCCTATCCAATTATACTTAGTAATTCCTTTTTAATAACGCTCTTTGGCAGTCAAGAACTTATACCTCTTGTTTCTACACAATTAATAGGTATACAGCTGCTTGTCTCTGTTTGTATAGCCTTTTCGGCATGGCAATATCCAGTAGCCCTAGCGCTCAGTGTAGAACCTGCAAAAATATTGGGAAAAAACGTATGATGATTTTTCAGCTTGCTACAAAAAATTTACTCGTGCAGAAAAAACGATATGTATTAATGGCAATAGCAATTGCAGCAGGGTTCTTTTTAATGACAGTTCTCTCGTCTTTAATGCAAGGAGCCTTGGACACGATTCGCTCTAAATCCGCTCGGTATTTCTCTGGGCAAATATGCCTCTATGGTTACATTGGAGACGAAAAAGTTGTCGAAACACCGGATGTGTATCTAGACATATTACGCGATTCATCCTTACCTCTAGAGACAGTTGCAAAACGTTCTATACTTGAAAGTAGATTCGATACAATGCTTTTTTTTAACGGTAGTTATGTTCGCATTAGAAAAACTATTGGTGTTGATTTTGATGATGAGCGAAAACAGCTAGAAAAACTGCCATTTATTGAAGGCGGTATTGCAGATGGATTGCTTGTTAGTCGCGCTATAACAGATGATATAGGAGCTCATGTTGGAGATAATGTAACAATCAGTATTACCACTGATTCAGGGCAGGTAAATACAATAACAGTTCCTATCTCTGGTATTTTTGACGAAGTAAATCTGTTCGGTTATTCTGTTTATCTGAATCGATCAGATGTTAACACATTAGGCTTTTTACCAACTGATTTTGTTTCAGAAATAGCCTTATACACAAAAAAAGGGGCTCAGTTACGACCCTTAGAGACAAAAATCCGCAACTTGCTCAGTCCTCATGCTATGGTTCTTCCAGAAGCAAGAACACGTCGAGAATTAAGCAATCTTTTAGATACCATTCCTGAACAGGGAAATACATTGGCTGTAGTGAGTATTGATGCGCAATTAGAACAAATTACCTTACTTCTATTTGCATTTGAAATATGTATGTACATCATATTGCTTATATTTATGCTTATAACTTCTGTAGGAATTGTAAATACCTATAGAGTTATTATATTTAACCGGATGGGAGAAATTGGTACCATAAGGGCTATTGGGGTTCAAAGAAAAACAATACTGCAAGTGTTCTTGCTGGAAGCTATAATTTTAAGTTTTTTCTCATCTTTAGTAGGATTTCTTCTTGCAATAGTAACCTTACTGACTACAAATGTGTTTACTTTAACAGGAAATCCGGCGGTTAATATGTTTACAGAATATAATAAGTTGCAATATACGATTCTCCCAGAGAATATTTTAGTCAACTTAATACTAATAACTGTATCAGTTCTCTTAGCTGTATGGAATCCATCAAGGCAGGCAGCAACAATAGCTCCTGCAGAAGCTTTACGTAAAATATAAGAGGTTATTATTATGAAAAAAAATTATTTGGCTCTAGGATGCCTAATCCTTGTAATTTCAAGTGTAATGTTTGCTCAACCAGCTGACACCCATGCTTTTTTAGAAAAAATTGACTCAATGGTATCGTTTCGTGGAACAGACTTATCTGCAGAATATACTGTAATTACTAAAGAACCTGGAGGGGGCACAAGTAAGACTGTTACAGCTATTTTTCGACGAGACTCAAAAGAGCAGTTTGTAGTTCTTATATTAGAGCCTGCAAACGACAAGGGTAAGGGATATTTTAAAGATCAAGAGATCCTTTGGTTATACGACCCAGAAGATAATAGCTTTACTTCTACTAGTATAAAGAATAAATTTCAGAGTAGCAGTATACGTGTTTCAGATTTTAATCCCTCAGCATATGCAGAAAACTATCGTGTAGTTGGAGAATCAACCCAAAAACTAGGTAAGTTTGATTGTGTTGTTCTAGATCTGGAGGCAAAAAACAATTCGGTAACTTACGACAAATCGAAGATTTGGGTATCAGAAGACAATCTAGTGAGAAAAGTAGAAGATTATAGTTTGTCCGGACAACTTATGAGAACAACAGCTATTCCAACCTATCAAAAAATTGCAGATAAATGGATTCCTCAAACTATTGTAATTCAAGATCATATGCTATACAAAGAAATAAATAATAAAATAGAATATGAGAGAAC
Organism: uncultured Treponemataceae bacterium; assembly: GCA_964371205.1. Taxonomy (GTDB): domain Bacteria; phylum Spirochaetota; class Spirochaetia; order Treponematales; family Treponemataceae; genus CAYJNB01. The sequence continues at coordinate 21,995 of CAYJNB010000002.1, read as the reverse complement.
CACTATTACCATTAAAAATCCTTCTTTAACATCTCTGCCTGATATGGTATATACAAAAGAATATTTACAGAGAGCTCGTTAAAGTATGAAAAACCGCCTTATTAGTGTACTAGTATTATGTTGTGCAATTTTCGCATATTCGCAAGAATCAGACGAAGTATCTATCGATGATTTATTTTTAGATCCAGTGGAAGATGTAGAGCAATCTGCAGAAACTGAATTAGAAAATGACTTATTAACACGGGTAGAAGAGCGAGAATTAGTTGCAATTAGTGGCTACTTTGGCGGTACCTCTGGTCTTGGAATTGGCTTTTATAAGATGGAAGATGCCTTTACAAAAGGAAATACAGATTTTCTCATGGGTGCAACTGCGGATAGTCATATTACTTTTGATGTAAATCCACATTCTTCTGTGAGAATAAATGCTGTTTTTGAGTCAGTTATTGACGAAAATAATATTGATGAGCCATGGTCAACAGTATATATTGATACCTTCTTTTTGGAATATAATCTTTTTGATACAGCTTTTTTTACTTATGGAAAATTTGAAACAAAAGTTGGGGATGAGTTTATAGATAGAGACGATGGAACATCTCTGATGCTCAGTTTTCCAACAGTGTTTAGTGGTTTGAACTTTCTAGCGAATGCTGATAGTTATACTATGGTTAAAAATGAAAATGGTGGAACCGAGTTTGATCAAACCCGAATATATTATGCTTCGTGGGCAGATTTTGTATTTAAAAAAACACGCTTTACTACTGGCGTTAGATACCAAAAACCTGAAACGACTCTTTTACGCGAAGGGTTTGCCAGCTTCTTTGGGGTAAAATCAAGTATAGGTAAAGTAAATATTACATCTGAGGTAGAGTACTGTAGTGTAAAAGATCATCTGTTCAAAGCTGATCTTGGATCTTACTATATATATGAAGATTTTTTAATTGGTGCAAATTACTTTTTTGAAAATACCGTATTTGGAGAATCTGCGTTTGCTCATGGCTTTGAGGCAGGGGTAAGAGTAAAATCAATTTTTAACTCGCCCTTTACCTTTGAACTACTTTCGGAATACAATTTTACCGAAGAATCGGGTATTTTACTTCCAGTATTGAGCATACAACCGTGGAAATATGTATCAATTGCTATTGCTTTGCCGTATATTTTTGGTCCGAACGGATTTGGTATTTACGATGATGTTATTGATGACGATGATGAGAAGTCGCTAGATTTAATTACTAGTGAACTTTCTGCCTTTGTATCTGTTTCTTTAAAGGTTAATTACTAATAAAAATTATTGTGATTTATCTCTTTTATAATTTTCTACCACTATTCCATCTTTAAGTTTTATTACATGGTCAGCATTGGAAAAAATTGCTTCATCATGTGTCGAAAAAATAAAAGTAGTACCAAACTCTTTGTTAATATCTTTCATTAAGGCAATAATATCTGAGCCGGTTTTGCTGTCTAAGTTCGCTGTAGGTTCATCTGCAAGAACAATTAATGGCTTTGTTACTAATGCTCGAGCTATGGCAACCCTCTGGCGCTGCCCTCCAGATAATTCATTTGGTTTGTGGTTTTTCCATTTAGATAGACCAACAGATTCAATAAGGTACTGTATAAATTCATTGTTTTTCTTTCTTTCTTCAATACTTGGGCGCTTTTTGCCAAGGTTTAATGCAAAAGAAATATTTTCTGCTACTGTTAGTACTGGTAAAAGATTAAATGATTGGAATATAAAGCCCAAAGAATCTCTTCGTAAGTCAGTCAGTTGATAGTCGTTTAGAGATCCTACATCAATACCATTTACCTTTAAAAGACCTGAAGTTGGTACATCTATGCAACCTATCATGTTTAAGATAGTAGATTTACCTGAGCCAGAAGGACCAACAATTGAGACAAAGTCCCCTGCATCTATTCTAAAAGATGCATTAGTTACTGCTGGAACTATTGTTTTTCCTAAATGATATTCTTTAGTTACATTCTCTAAACTAACCATAGTAAATATAGTACTTTATATACTCGAAATAGTCAACGACTAAACTTATAGTACATATTTTTCCACAAACAGGGGAGCCCCACCTTCATCATTGGTAAATTCGGTAATAAACTTTGCTAAATCCTTTATTTCATTCCTACCATTCAACATAGCAGTTCCAAAAGCAGCATAACGAATCATAGATTCATCGTTAAAAGCGTCACCAAATGCCATTGTTTTTGAATGGTCAAGATTTAAATGTGTACATAAGTATTCTAACGCTTCTCCCTTTCCTGCATTAGCTGCCATTATTTCTAAAAAATATGGCTTGCTAGTAAAAATTACAGCTCGATCTCCAATTGTATCTCTAACTATTTTTTCGAGTTTAGCAATTTCATCTGGCTCACCTGGTATTACCATTTTTGGGTGATCTTGCTGTAAAAATGCTACATAATCTTTCTTGACTTCTAAATTAAGACTACTTAGCGATATTTCAATATCAGTCCATTTATTTTCAAAAGGCACATAAACAGTTGATTCATCATATACATGGCAGCCTAGGTTCATTTTTTGAGCTTCGGTATATACAAATTGGAGTATATCGCTAGAAAGCTTTTTGCTATAGATTGATTGTCGTAAATGCAAATCAAAAATCGACGAACCGTTTTGTGTAATCATAAAACGACCTTGTTGTGTCCCGGCTATATCTAATCGCCTTATGTATGGTAAAATCGCATTGTCTGTTCTGCCTGAGGCAAGAACAATATAAATACCTCTTTGTGCTGCTTCTTGTATAATTTCTACTGATTTATCAGAAATGGTTAAATCATGCTTTAAAAGTGTATCGTCTAAATCAAAGGCGATAATACTTACATCAAGTTTGTCTGGTGGTATTTTTTTCATAGTAATGACTCCAGTAATGGTGATGTTCCTAGAATTTCCTTTAGGTTTTTATATGATTCGGAAAGAGGTTTTTTATCAGTCTTTTTTATTGCACGTATAAGTAAATTTTTGGGTGTATGTGCACTATCAATAAATTCCAGTATTTGTACGGCATAACCAGCACTTTCGAGCAATTGTGCTCTCATAACATCTGTTGAAAGAGATGCAAAACGCTCCTTTATTATTCCGTATCCAATTAATCCTGCGATTTTTGTATCTACAGTTGTCTTTTTTAGCTTTGCATTTATTTCATGTTGACAACATGGTACAGCTAAAATAGCTTTTGCATCCAAATTTACTGCTTGAGCAAGCGCATAATCTGTTGCAGTATCACACGCATGTAGAGAAATTACAATATCTGGTTGTTCAATTTCTTTGCTAGCTACAAAAGAAGCAATGTCTCCACAAAAAAAATGAAGATTTTTATACTCACACTGAGCAGCTAATTTTGTGCAAAAATCTACAACTTCCTTTTTTAAGTCTAAACCTATAATCATTGGTTCAATATTACGCAATTGTAAAAAATGGTAAATTGCAAAAGTTAAGTAAGATTTACCGCAACCATAATCTATAATCGAAATGGTCTTTTGTTCTGGCATGCTGTCTACAACATCAGAAATAAACTCTACAAAACGGTTTATTTGTCTAAACTTATCGTATTTTGAAGAAATAACTTTTCCTTCACTGTTCATTACTCCAAGATGTACTAAAAAAGGTACAGGAATTCCTTCTTGAATTATATAATTGCGTACTCTATTTTGAGACTGGACTTGACTCTTTTGAGAGTTGCTTTGAGGTTGTATTTGTTTTTTTATAAACGTGCTCTCTCCCTTTTTGTTGTATAAAAGTTGAGCTTCTTGGTTTTGAGTTCGAGCAAATAGAGCTTTAAAATGAGTTCCCATTATTGATTCTAAGTAGTTGATCAGTATGTTGAGGTCTACGTTTTTATGAAACGTTTGAGTCTTAGTAAATTCTTCAATATAGAACTTTGTGTTTATACGTTTAATGTGTATGCGTACTAGATCTGTTTGTTTTGTAGGCTTTGATAAGGTAATTTTTTGTATGTCTTCGGCTTGATTTTGTAAAAAAATAATAAAATCAGTGCTCTTTTCGGGCATATGAATCATACAATTAATATATACTAAATTTAAAATAAATGATATACTATCATCATGGCGACGACATTTGTGTTTGTAAATCAAAAAGGCGGAGTAGGAAAAACAACATCCGCAATTAACATTGGTGCATACCTAGCTCTCTCAGGTAAAAAGGTATTGCTTATTGACTTTGACTCACAAGGGAACATGTCTAGTGGGGTGGGAATCTCAAAAGACAAACCAACTGTGTATGAATTACTCGGCGACTTGGCTCCAACAGACCAAGTTATTCGTAAAACTGAAATTGAAGGCTTATGGGCTGTTCCTGCTTCTATTGACTTATCGGGTGCTACAATTGAATTAGTAGACCAAGAAGACAGGGAGTTTTATCTTAAAAATGCCATTGCTCCAATAAAAGACAATTATGACTATATTTTAATAGACTGCCCCCCATCTTTGGGTCTGCTCACTTTAAATGGCTTGGCTGCAGCAGATGCTGTTCTAGTTCCAATGCAATGTGAGTATTTTGCTTTGGAAGGGATTTCTCTCTTATTGCAAACAGTAAAAAAAGTGCAAACAAGCATAAATCCTGCATTACGCATAGGTGGAATTTTCTTTACTATGTATGACTCTCGTACTCGATTAGCTAATGATGTGGTAAATCAAGTAACTTCATATTTTGGCGATAGTGTGTTTAAGACAATTATTCCTCGGAATGTACGTTTGTCGGAGGCTCCTTCTCATGGACAGCCTGTATGTCTCTACGACTCTCTTTGTTCTGGTGCACGTGGATACGAAGCACTTACAAAGGAGATAATTGCCCGTGGCTAAACGTGCATTAGGAAAAGGGGCTGCTGCTCTGTTCTCTGGAGATTCGTATAACCCCAACGAACGCGAAATAGCAGAATCAATTACCCCTATAACTTCAAAAAAAGTCGAAGAAAAGCAAACAGAACAAACAATTGATGTTTCACTCTTAAAACCAAATCCACACCAGCCTCGAACAGAATTTGACGAGGTTGCTCTTGCAGAGCTATCTTCTTCTATCAAAGAGCATGGCGTAATACAGCCTATTTTGGCAGAAGCTGCAGGAGATGGTACCTATTATATAATTGCTGGAGAGCGAAGAACGCGTGCTGCTAGAATGGCTGGGCTAAAAACAGTTCCTGTTGTTTTAAAATCGTATAGCGAGCAAGAGCGTCTTGAAATAGCCATAATTGAAAATATTCAACGAGAGGATTTAAATCCAATAGAAGAAGCACGCGCCTATAAGAACTTAATGGAATTAAAATCTTTTAGCCAAGACGAAGCAGCAAAAAGAGTTGGGAAAAACCGTTCTACAGTTGCAAATGCTCTTAGATTATTAAAACTCCCTGAAGATATGCAAAATGCCTTATACGAAAAAACATTAACAGCAGGGCATGCACGCGCTCTACTATCTGTGGTAAACCCTGCCGATCAAAGAATATTGTTTGCACGCATAGTTGGAACACAAATGTCTGTTCGTGATGCTGAGGCACAAGCAGCTGAGCTTAATGCTGGTAAAAAAGCTACAGCAGTTGCAAAAAAAGAAAAAGCGAGTGCAAAAAATCCGAACTTAGCAGATATTGAGCAAAAAATGATAGAACAGCTAGGAACTAAGGTGCAAATAAAGGGAAGTTTAGACAGGGGTAGTATTTCGATTGAGTACTTTTCTGCCGACGACTTGGACTCTTTGTACAATAAAATTCTTGGAGATAAATAATTACTCTATTGCTACTTAATTAACGGGTGACTACATGCTAGCCCGTTAATTGACGTTATTTTTTTCTACGAACAACAAATTCTTTTGGAATTTTTTGAGCATGAGCTTCTGCTGTTTTCTTTGTTTTTATGTATAATTCTTCTTGTACACGAATAGGCTGTTCTTTTTCAAGAGGTCCGCGCAAAATCCACGAGCCACTTCTTTGTAAATAATGGGCTTGAGTGTTATCTGAGAATAAAAGAGTGAGATTTTCTTTTATTTTTTTAAATAAATCTTTTTGTACAACAGGGAACATTAGCTCAACTCTTCTATCAAGGTTTCGAGGCATCCAGTCAGCACTAGAAAGATACACCTCTTCTGAGCCCCCATTTTGAAAGTAAAAAATTCGAGTATGTTCCAAAAATCTATCAACAATACTAATTACTTGTATTCTCTCGCTTTGATGTTTTACCCCTGGAATTAGCATGCATATTCCGCGCACATTAAGCATAATATTAACACCAGCATTGTTTGCTTTATATAAGGCTTTTATGATATCCTGATGACCAAGACTATTCATCTTAGCCATAATAAGCCCAGGCGACTCAGGAGTTGAATGTTGTGCTTCTCTATCAATCAATGTTAATAGTTGAGATTTTAAGTTAATAGGTGCCATAATCAGGCGTTTCATTGTTTGTACAGCTGAATAACCAGAAATCATGTTAAAAAATACTGTTGCATCTTTTGCAATTTCCACATTTGCAGTAAATAAGCCCATGTCAACATAGAGCTTAGCTGTTTTGGGGTTAAAGTTTCCTGTGGCCAAATGTACGTAGCGCCTTATACCTTCCGGCTCTTTGCGTACTATTAAAAGCATCTTCGCGTGTACCTTTAAATTTGCAATACCATATACTACAATTACCCCAGCTTTTTCCAATTGATTTGCCCAAGAAATGTTTTGTTTTTCGTCAAAACGAGCTTTTAATTCAACAAATACTGTTACTTGTTTTCCTGCACGAGCGGCTCTTTCGAGGGATTTTACAATGGGGGAGTTTCCACCAGTTCGATATAAGGTCATTTTTATTGCAAGAACATCATTGTCTTCTGCTGCTGTTGATAAAAAATTTATAACAGGATCATATGATTCATATGGCACATGAATTAATAAGTCTCGCTTCTTTATAGTATCCCAGAGAGGTATTTTTGGATCCAAGTCTGCTGGATAAAATGTTTTCCAAGGTTCATCTTTTAAATGTGAGAAGCCTTCTATGTTAAGTAGTTCTGATAGTGCAGAAACATCAGGCAATCCTTCAATTTTATATACAAAAGAATCATCTAGGTGGAGTTGCTCGCATAACCTACTCAATATTTGTGGGCTCTCGGTTCCACATGTTAGGCGAATAGCTGTGGAAGATTGTCTGTTCAGTAGTACTTCTTCCATAGCTTCAATAAAATCGTCCTCACGATCTTCGTCTACGGCAAAATCTGCTCCACGGGTAATTCTAAACGCAAGAGTCTCTTCTGAGTTAAAGCCTGGAAATAAGAGTGTTCCAAACATTTTTAAAACATCATCTAAAATTGCAAATTGCTTTTTCTTTCCTTGTGCAGGAAGGTACATAACTCTTTTTATACCAGACGGTAATTGTACAATAGCCAAATGGGTTCCGTCACTAGAGTTTGCTATATGGAGGGGAGAGGGTGCCGTATCGAAAAGAGGATGTAGTAGAAAAGCTATATGTCCTCGCAAACTATTAATATGTGGAAATCCATCTGCATTATCTGTTCGTAAAGGTGTTAAAAGGGGAAAAATTTCGTTATGAAAAAGAGTCTCTAAGTACGACTTTTGCTCTGGGGTATATTTTAAAGGAGGAACATATTCTATTCCTTCTTCTTTTAGTGCAGGGATAATATGTTTATTAAGCGTACTGTATTGAATAGAAACAAGCTCGTGCACTCTCTTAGAAATTTCTGTTAATTGCATCTTAGGTGTCATGCCAGCAATATCGTGTGAATTTGGATTAGTTTCCATTTCGTTTCGCAAGCCAGCAACACGTACCATAAAAAACTCATCAAAATTTGACGTCGCTATTGTCAGAAATTTTAATCGTTCTAAAAGTGGCTTGTCTGGACGTGTAGCCTCATTTATTACTCTAGCATTAAACTCTAGCCATGATAATTCTCTATTAAAAAATTCGGTGCTATTCATATATTCCTCTTGATTTCTTATGTCAATAAAACAGTATACCCAAAAAGCGACTCAAACAAATCGCCTTTTTCGAGCAAAGCCGTTTTTTCAAGTGTTATATCTTGAGTTCCCTGAACTGTTAGGATTAAATTTTCGTTAGTAAGCTCTATATTAAATTTTTTAATATGTTGGGCGTGGCTTCTATCCAGGGCATCTGCAACCCGTAAAATTGCTGCAAGCTTTAGAACGGTGGTTCGAGTCTCTCGTGTAAGAGCAGCAAAGGGCATGTCTGTATTGTTTGGACGTTTGCTTCGATGGCAGCGAGCAATATGAGAAATCATTTGCATATTTTCTTTCGATAAGCCAAAAATTTCTGAATGTGAAAGAATGTAAAATGAATGAATATGATGATCATGGTTTCGTATAAACATACCAATATCATGTAGTAAAGCTGCAATTGATAAAATGCGTCGTGTCTCATCATGGAGCCCTAACTCTGTTTTAAGTTTATCGAATAGAATTAAAGAGGTGTTTTGAACATGCATAGCATGAGGTTCATCTATGCGATATCTTCTTGCAAGATTTAATGCCGAAGCTTCAATTTGGTTTGCAAAATCCTTTTGGAGACGCAAATTAGGGGCTGCAACCTTACTAATTATATAACCTTCTCGCAAAGAGTTTATAGGAACAAGTATTTCTTCTGTTTTTGTTAAATCGATAAATAATTTATAAATTAACAAGTAAATATTAAAGGCGTGTGCTTCGCGATACGAGATATTATAGCGTTCAATACATTCTTCGATGGTATATTTTTGAATTTCATCAACAAATGTGTCAAAGTCCTTGCGCTCAATAGACCAAATTTTTTCTGATGTTTGTTTTCCAATCAACTTTGCTGCTAAGAGTGCATCGGGACCTACTGCAATAAATCGCTTTACTCTCTCCAAGTTAAGTTCTTGACTCAAATTTTCGCCAGCTACACTAACTATATCTTCAAGATAGCGTCGCGTGCTCTTTTCGCTACCCATCATTGATTTTATTTGATGCTCAATCAATACAGTTCCCAAGCGTAGACTGTGAGCTGCAGCAATTTTTCCGTGTGCCAAAAGCATGAGCTCAGTAGATGCTCCACCTACTTCAATTATAAGTGAATTTGCTTTTTTAAATTTTGACAAGTGTCCAGATAGAGAATCCATAACTGCAACATACATAAGGCGATTCTCTTCGATACCATCTATTACTCGAATCTTAAGACCAGTTTTTACCAATATGCGGTCCATGATAGAGTCTCGATTTTGCGCCTCTCTAAAAGCACTAGTTGCAAATATTATAATATGCTCTTTATCTATAGACCATCCATTTAACTGTTCCTTAAAGCGATTTAAAATCTTTAAGCATTGAAGTAGAGAATCGCGCGAAATCTTGCCAGTTGTGGAAACATCCCAGCCAAGAGAAAGAGGTAGTTCAGAATGATCTACAATTTCCCAAGTACCTCTTTTTGAGATTTCTGCGATAGTCATTCTTATACCGGTAGAACCGATTTCAATAACTGTCTCTAAATGTGTGGTCATATACTATCCTACAGCTTATCTATCAACATTGAACATTTTCCAGATGGAATAGGCAATGTTTTTTTCTTTTCTCCCAAGATATGGATGGTAAAGTAGTATAATTTTTCGCTTTCCATGTGGATTTCCCAACCACGCTGGCTTTTGCTTGATAGAATAGTAACCATATTCCTTTTGAGTGACAAATTTTCTATGCCCATAATTTCTAGGTTAGGAATAATCCAGTCAACTGTCTTTCGAGGTAAGCTAATACTGAGGCCTATTACATTTTCAATCATAAGTGCAATAGCAGATAAGCCAGCTGTATGAATGTAGTGCTTTTTAGGAAAATTAGAATCTTTTGAATACTTTGCAAATCCTTCTTTGCAAGGAAGATATGCCTCATATAAGTCGCCTTTAGCAGAATGAGAACCTTCAGGAAAAATTCCATCTAATATAAAGTACAAGTGCCTAATTGCACTCTCGCGAGCTAAATCCCAACGTTGATATTTCTCGAGCCCTTTTAGAATCATAAAATTGAATGCTGGATAAACACTTCCGCAAAAGGCTTCTCCATCTTCACTAAAATCAGGATCATCTGCAGAAAGTGTGGGAAATGGATGCTCTGTTCCGAACTCATTTGGGTTGGTTAAGTGAGCAATAAGCAAATCTGCTTTTTCTTCGTTTGGTATTTCTGCTATAAGAGGCCAAAATCCAGCTATTGTTTTTCTTTTAAGCTGGTTCTCGTTCTTGTCTAAGTCGTAATAAAAACCTGTATCTTGATCCCACATAAGTGAATTAATACGTGTTTTTAATGAGAAGTAAGCTCGTTTGTACTGAAAGCTCAAATCTTTATCATTTAAAATATCGCCAAGTGCAGACATATATAATGAGTTAACAGCTAATGCAGAGTTATAATCAACTAAAAATGTTGCATCTCCTCTTGGCGAATTGAACATTCCAGTTGCCTCGAGCGGTACCGTATATAACCCATTTTCATGCTTAAAATTTGTTTCAAGCCAAGTTGAATACTTTTGCAGGATTGGCATGATTTCTTTGACGCGTTTTTTATTTGCAGATTTATGATATAAATTAAATTCTGCCCACGCAAAAAGAGGAATCCCAATTCCTTGAGGATTGTTTGCTGTTGTTATTGGTTTAGAGTGTGTTATGTCGTATTGCCAACGAATAGCTCCATCTTCTTCCTGTTGCTCATACAAATAATCCAAATTATGATTTGCCGGATAATTCCTATTTGAGTAAACGAGAAAGAATGAAGAAAAAATGGATTCGAATTGGTCTATTACTCGTGTATCTCCAGAGCCATGCAAAAGATATCCTTCTGCTGAGTTCTCTCCGGTTACAGGATCTAGCCAAAAATCTTGAATCCACGACCATGTTTTGTCATAAATATCCACAAAATCTTGATCGTAAAAATAAACTTTCGGAAAGTCACGCTTGTTCACAGTTGCTCCTAAAAAATGCGCATAAACCCATTAATAACAGTATAACACACTATTGTTAAAGAGTATAGTTTTTTTACTTTTTTTTTACTTTTTTAGCTCGTACCCGCGCTTGATACATGCATTACAACCCTCTTCAACTATTTTGCTCAAGTTTCTACTATTAAAAACATTGATAGTTTCAATAGTTACACCTCCAGGTGAACATACTTGATCTATTAGTTCTTCGGGGCTGAGACCGGTTTCTAAAAGCATGCGAGCAGAACCAATTGCTGATTGAGATAATAGCTTTACGGCCAGATCTTTTTTTATTCCTTGCTTTTCCAGGGCATCTGCAAAGCAATTTATAAAATAATATATAAACGCAGGAGCACTTCCATTTGCAGGGATTATTTCTGTCATTAACGATTCGTCAATAACAGCTACTTCTCCCATTGCTTCAAAAATGCTCTTAATTTTGCCAAATTCAGTATCGGTAACATTATCTGTTTTCGATAGGGCTGTTGCACCACATCCTATTGTTAAGGGGGTATTTGGCATAACACGAATAACTTTTTTTGTGCTACCTAAATATGTCTGAATAAATTCTGAAGTAATTCCTGGTGCAATAGTTAATATAGTTTGATCAAGTTGAGTTTGAGCCTGAGAAAGTTTTTTTAATATATCTTCATATAATTGCGGGATAATAGCAAAAAGCACGTATTCAGACTGTGTATACACATCTTCTTCTTTTTTTGCAACAGTAAATCCCTTATCTCTAGCGATTTTAACTCTCTGTTCATCTAAATCAAAAATAATCACTTGCGACGGTTTAACAATATTACAGGAAAGTGCTCCGTTTAGTATGCACAGACCCATATTTCCCATTCCTATTACACCAAATGTATACATTTCTTTCTCCTAAATTTTCAGTTTACTCTTCTGTTTCTTCAGTTTGTTCTAAAGTTTCAGTCGGGGGGTCAAGTATTTCTTCTACTGGATCGTAGAAGAGGCGGATAACTTCATCTTCGTTCCTGTTGCGGACCTTTAAAAAGAGAGTAGTGTTTGCAGAGCTATATACATATCCAGAGGAGTTGTATTGTTCAAACTGCCAATCTGAACGATAGTTTAATCCATACATTTCTATTCTATCAAAACGTGGAAGTTGATTTATGTACATATAATGAGAATTACCCACTTGAAAATTAGTTGATAATGTAAGAATTTCTGTTTCATTATCAACGGTTGTGGACATAACAATATCTGGACTAATTGTCCAAGCCCAAACTGATGCAGCATCTTCGTTCATAAGTATTTTGCTGTGAGGATAATATGGATTGTCTACTGCGTGAACATACAATGCAGCATATTGCTGTGCATTAATTGGGGCATTAGAAGCAATAAAAGAGTTGTATAAGAAATAGCCAGTAGCTTCAATTTCGGCATTGTTTGTGCTGCTACCAAATTCAATAAGAGCCTTTGCTGTTTGTATAATCTGTATGTAATTTTGCTCCATTGTAAAAGGTGTTATGGTTAGTAAGTCTCCTTCAATTATTAATGCTTGTGCAATTATATCCAAGCAAATTTGTATCGAAGGACTGAGCAAGGCAGTATTTGAATCATTGTTAGCATAGAGTTGTGCATAAAGCTTGAGAAGTCCAGATGCTTGTGCTATTGACGGATTAAAAGATGCTTGTTTGCTAGGTATTTCAAGAACAGCTCTTGTTGTACTTTCTCCAGCAAGTTGTAATGTGTTATACAAGTCTTGCATCTCAAATACAGTTGCATTTGTTGCAGAAATATATTGTCGTATTTTTGTAAGATTATTCGAGTTATTCATAACAAGCGAATTGTACACTGACTCAAGCGATCCAAAATATGGTGCCGATAAGTAGGTGCGGCGAGAATCATTTTTAAACGTAGTGGAAACGGTTGACATAGCCTGTTGATATCTGTTTAGCCATATCATTTCTGCTGTATATGCTACTATATCTTGCTCAAACATTGATCGTGATATTGTAGGAGATACAGCAGTAAGGAAATTTGTTCGAAATTTACTCACAGCGCTTCGATATGCTCCTTCAACCGCTAAATCAAATTGCAGTGCATTTGCATATTGAAAATGAGAAGAAGGTTCATATGGGATAAAGGCAAATGTTCGGTTGTTTGAGGAGAGAAGAATTTCATTTTCGGATAGTTCTACTCCCGAAAGTGTATATGTTTCTGAGCTAGAAGCAAATAAGACTCCAGAACTATTTTCGCCAGTTACAATAAAGCCTCCTGTGATTTTATAGGGGAGGATGAGTCGAGTTGTTCCTCTCGGAAGAGTGGCTTGCACAGATAAAGAGCTGTTTGCTTCTGTTGACGAAACGGTAAAGCTTAGTCTAACCCCTTCTTCAAAAATAAGTGAAAAACCGTTACTTTGTTCTTCGTAGCTAAGAAGACTAATCTTTTTTTGTACACTATTCTCTGTAGAAAGCAAAACAGATTTTGTCTCTGTTGAAAAAAAGAGTAAGCCCTTGTATACTACTTGAAAATTGTCTTTAAGCACAAGATCTTTTTCTGTAGATTCTGTACTTTGAAGTGTAACTTTTAATTGGCCAAAATCTTTAATGTATAGAGAGTTATTACTAAACTGTATAGCAAATATACCGAAAATAATAAGGCAATATAACAAAAAAAGTCCGAGTATTTTTCTTACATGGAGTTTGAATCTCATTCCTCCAGTGTAACCAAAGAAGCGGACAAAATCAACAGGTTTAATACAAAAAATCACCGGAGTTCGTATGAGACAGAGAAAACATATCAATATGCTATTATTAGTGCTACTAACAGCACTGCCGTTTTTTGGGCAAACAGTAACTAGGATTGCACCGCCTGTTATTTTAGGTGCTGTAAAACCTGCGGATCAGGAATTTTCGTCGGGAACTTTCTTAGAGGATTTGCAAAACACATTAAAGACTGCAACAATAGAGGATGCATTAGCTTTATTTGAAGAAGTTCCATTTGAATATATAGAAGATCCTACTATTCAGTATGTTCAAGCCTCTTTATTGCTTTCTTCGGGAAGTCCAGAAGAGGCAGATGTGCTGGCTCAATCTTTGTTAGAAAAAAATCCAAAAGACACCGAAGTTCTTTTTCTTAATGCATATATTGCAAAAGGTTTAGGAGATGATGCACGTAAAGCTTCTTTAATTAAAGAAATATTAAAGATAGATCCTGAAAATTCAGATGCAAATGCAGAAATGGGAAATGACTATATTTTAAAACGGAAGTGGAAAACAGCTCGCACATATTACATAAAGAGCATTCAATCAAATCCCAAGAATCAAACTGCTCTTCTAGGTTATGGACAAACTAATTATTATTTGGATGATTTAAAGAGGGCAAAGCAAGCATTTACACAATTGGTTGGGTATTATCCTGAAGAAAGTATAGGATATTCATATTTAGCAAAATTATCTGCAGAAGAAGAAAATTATGCAGAAGCTGTTACTTATATAGAGAAAGCTATCTCGCTCGATGATTCATACTACGCATATTGGCTTGAATATGGTTCGTACTTACGTTATCGCGGTAAGTTTGAAGAGGCTGTTGCAGCACTTGATGTAGCTGAACAGCTTTATCCTGAAGATTTTTTAATCTACGTATACCGTGCAGGGATATACGAACTAATGGAAGATTTTGATAGTGCTCTGGAAGATTATAGGAACATTGTACGTTACAACACTAAATATATTTTTGCATACGAATCCATTGGGATTTATGCATGGGGTAAAGGCAATTGGACAGAAAGTAGAGCTGCTTTTCAGAGAGCGTATGAGTTAAATCCTTCAAATGTTTCTTATGCTCTAATGATATCTGCCTGTTTACAAAAAGAAGGGAAGGTTTTAGATAACAAAAAGTTTTTGGAACAAGCTGCACGTAAAGTTGATAGGGCAACGGTAGACTATGCTGTTATTCGCTTATATTATGATAGAATCGGGGATGAAAGTGTTTTACAAAGGGTTCAGTCTCTTGATTCTGTAACAGAAAAAGGAAAGTTGCTTTATTATATGGCTCTTTTTTACGAATTAAACAAGATGCCAGATACAGCACATGCTATTTATTCTGAAGTAGTGCTAACAAAAACACCAATGTTTTTTGAGTACCGTTTGTGTGAGTGGGCTTTAGAGACCTTGAAAGTTTTTCAACATTAGTGATAGTATTCGGTGGAATAAATAAAGAAGGGTAAAATGAGTCAAACTATAAAAGAGCTCGAATTTAAAGGGCGAAAGATTATATTAATTGGAACTGCACATATTTCGCAAGAAAGTATAGATGATGTAACAAGAACAATCGAGGCAGAAAAGCCAGATTGTGTAGCAGTTGAGTTAGATGAGCAACGGTATGCATCGATTAAGAATCCTGATTCATGGAAGAACTTAGATATATCAAAAGTTTTGCGCTCAGGCCAAGGCTTTGTTCTTTTAGCAAATTTAGTGCTTTCGTCCTTTCAAAAACGTATAGGTTCAGATATTGGGGTAAAGCCGGGTTCAGAAATGGTTGCTGCAATAGAGATTTCAGAAAAGAATAACATTCCAACAGCAATGGTTGATAGGCCTATTAGAGCAACACTGCAGAGAGCATGGGCAAAAAACTCACTTTGGGGCAAATGTAAGCTTTTGTCTGTTCTTATTAGCAGTGCTTTTGGCAGCGAAGAAGTGTCTGCAGAAGATATCGAAAAACTAAAAAATTCTAATGAAATGGATAGTATGATGAATGAACTTTCTGATTACTTGCCGTCTGTTAAAGAAGTTCTAATAGATGAGCGCGATTTTTATTTGGCAAGTAGTATTTGGAATAGCACAGGAAATAAAATTGTAGCAGTTTTAGGAGCTGGCCATGTACCAGGTGTTGTCAAACATCTCGAGCAGCTTTCTTTAGGAACTTCTACAATAGATATACAATCAATTTCACAAATCCCTCCAAAGACTCTTGGTGCAAAAGTGCTTGTGTGGGCAATCCCTGCACTTATTTTGGGCTTAATTGCTACTGGTTTTTTGCGTGGTGGTGTGGATACTTCTGTTAATATGCTTATCGATTGGCTTTTAGCAAACGGGACTCTAGCTGCAATCGGTGCAATTATAGCTCTTGCACATCCTCTTGCTGTAGCAGTTAGTTTTGTGGGAGCTCCAATAACTTCTTTAAATCCTTTTATAGGAATCGGTATTGTTTCGGGGCTTACACAGGCCTGGATACGTAAGCCAAAAGTAGAAGATATGGAGCAGTTAATGAACGACATTTCTTCGGTAAAAGGATTTTATAAAAACCGTATATTGCGTGTTCTGTTAGTTTTTCTTTTGTCATCCATAGGTAGCTCTATTGGGACCTTTGTTGCACTGCCTGCGCTTGTAAAAAGTGTGATAGCATCCTAACTGGTATAGTTGAATAATTGTAAAAAATAAGCCATACTGTCTTTACGAACGACTAGGAGAGATAGTATGAGTAAAATAATTCACGCCGATAATAGTGATTTTTTTAAGAAATTAGTAAGAACATTTTTAATTGAAACAGGTTTTTCTGCAGAAAGTACTGATTCAGGGGAAGACGCTTTTATTTATGCAAAAGACGGTAATGCATCTGCGATTATTATGGGAATGACTTTAAAGGATATGCAAGGGGAAGACTTACTAAAAAAGATTCTTTCGCTTCCTCATTCAGTTCCAGTAATAATTCTAACTGCAAATGATGATGCAGCGGAAAAAGAACGTTTGTTAGCAATGGGTTTTTCTGCTTACATTTCTAAAGCAGGTAACTGGCAACAAGAATTACAAGAGACTTTACAAAAGCTATTGTAAAGCTTTATAAGACACACCTTAGCAGGGTGTGTTTTTTTATATTTTTTACATTGTTTTTCTAGCCATAAAGAGGTATTTCTAGTATATTAAGAGTATGACAAAAGTACGTTTTTTAGCTAAATGGCTTGCTATTTTTCTGTGCGTTTTCCTCTTTTTTTCTTGTGCTCAAGATCCAAAAAACACTCATAATAAGATTGCTGTTTTTATTCCCGGTGTTATGGCAAATAGCCCCGTTTATGAAATGCTTGCAGAAGGTGTAACCGAAGCAGTTGAGATGTGGCTATCAAATGATGAGGCATCCCAATCTACTTCTGTTCAAGTAATCGAAGCTGGGGTAAATCAGGCTGAGTGGGCTGCAAAAATAACTGCACTTGCAGCAACGGGCGAGTACAGTGTTATTATTTCTTCTAACCCGTCTTTGCCAGAAATAATCGAACCTCTTACAAGTCAATTTCCGCAACAACAATTTATTATCCTTGATGCATTTAACGAAGGTAATAAAAATATTGCAACCTTGCGTTACAACCAAAGAGAACAGGCGTTTGTTACTGGTTATGCGGCTGCCTTAGTAAGTTTGTCTGATATGGAATTTGCCAATAAAGAAAAGCGAATTGGCTTTATAGCAGCTCAAGAGTATCCTGTTATGAATAATGTTTTACTTCCTGCTTTTATTGAAGGGGCAAAGGCTGTTGATGAGCAAATGATTGTTGATTTTAGGTTAGTAGGAAATTGGTATGATGCAACAAAGGGTGCTGAGTTAGCAAAATCACTGTATGAAAGTGGTGCAGATGTTATTCTTCCTATTGCCGGAGGAGCAGGGGTTGGAGTTGTAAGTGCTGCAAGGGAACTAGGGTTTTATATTACGTGGTTTGATGATAATGGCTTTGACAAGGCTCCAGGGTATGTAGTGTCTAGTACAGCGCTTGCACAGAAACGAGCTGCTTTTGAATTAACAACAGATTTTTTAAATGGAGAAATAGATTTTGGTGTTGCAAAGACAGTAGGGATGAGTGATGGGTATGTACTTTTTGATACTTCAGACCCTCTTTATATAGAAACACTTAGCCAAGAAAATCGCCAAAAAATGGAAGTTTTAGTTGACTCAATAGTTGACGGAATGCTACAGTTACCTCAAAAGTAACATGTACGAATTACAAGTAGTTGGAATCTCAAAACGATATGCGTATAAAACCGTCTTAGATGGTGTTTCTCTCTTTCTTATCTCTGGTAAGGTACATAGCCTTCTAGGAGAAAATGGAGCTGGTAAGTCTACGTTAGCTGCCATTATAGCTGGTCATATATCAAGCGATTCAGGACAGACTTTTCTAAATAAAAATGAAGTTGTTATTAATTCTCCTGCTGCTGCGCAGAAGCTTGGCATTGCAATGGTCGAGCAGCATCCAAAACTCTCCGATCAACTGCCGTTGTGGCAGAATGGAATATTAGGAACAGAGAACAAAGGCTTGTTTGGTTTTATTGATAAAAAGCAAGAAGTGCATAGTCTTGAAGCGTTATGTAGTCAATGGGGTGTTCAAATTGATTTACATAAAACAACTAAAAGTGCATTCTTGTATGAGCGTTTTTATATGGGGCTTTTTTCTGCACTGCGAACAAATCCTTCTTTATTAATTTTAGATGAGCCTTCTGCCGTTTTGGATGCAGATTTACGTAGAAAATTCTACAATGTTTTACGAGAACGGGTTCATAGTGGTTTAAGCGTATTGCTCATTACGCACAGTATTGAAGATGCCTTACAGCATAGCGATGTTATTTCAGTTTTAAATAAAAGCAAGCTCATTGAGACACTTAACACGAAAGATGTGCATTGTACAAAAGAGCATATTTATAGTTTGTTGTTTGCCTCGAGCAATGAGCCTAGTAAAGATTCAGAAGAATTGGTTGTTCCTAAATCAGTATACAAAATAAATACTAGTAATCAGATTTCTGTAAACGAAAGGGATCCTGTGTTTACGATAAAAAATGTGAGTGTAAAGCCTGGTCTTCCTGACTCGCTGAGTTTTGTGGCTTATGCAGGCGAGGTTACTGCAGTATATGGAAAAGGCGTTGTTCTTCAATTGTTCGAAGATATTTGTACAGGTATGTGTAAACAAAAAAGAGCTGCTCGTCTTGTAATTGGTAAAAAAGAGTTAAGGTGTGTAACTCCTAGAGATTTGCGAAAAGAAGGTGTTGCTCTTATTTCTTCTCGTAAGATTTTTCGCTCAGCAAATCCAAATATTACGGTGTATGAATTGTTATCATCGCTAAAACCATATACGCGAGCTCAAGTACAAACTCTTGTAGACGAGCAGGATGTTTCTATTAATCTTGATGAAAAAGTTTCTCACTTATCGGGAGGGATGCTGCAAAGATTAATTTTAGCAAGGGAGCTTGCTCAAAAACCCCAGGTGCTTATTTTGTGCGAACCCGCAACAGGCTTAGACAAAAAAACGGAACTAAAACTGTGGAATTCTTTGCACGAAATTGCGCTGTCTGGATGTGCTGTAATTGTATTATCTAGTACGATTGATAATGCAAAGAGCAGTATTGATGTTTTTTACGAATTGCAAAAAGATTCTTTCAGGTTGATAAAGGATTCAATTGCGAGCAGAAATAATACTGATGAGAGACAGGATGAAAATAATGAATAAAGAGAAGAATCTGACTTTGCAAAAGCGAGATAGCAATAATTCAAAAAAGAGATTTACTTCTTCTGCTATAGCAGTAGGTATAGGATTCTTTACCGCTATTAGTATTATTCTGTGCATTGCACCCGATCCTCTTGGTTCGTTGGTCGGATTCTTTCTTGGTCCCTTTTCTGGGCCGTACTATGTTGGGGCTATGCTTAACACCATGACACTGTTATGTTTTGCCGCTACGGGGCTTGTGGTTTCGCAAAAATCAGGTAATATAAATTTGGGCGGAGAAGGACAAGTGTATGTATCTGGGTTTCTTACGGCTTTATTTTTACCTCTTTTTACATTTGATTCTTCTCTGTTTTCTTTAGTGCTGGTTGCCTTGATTGTTTGTACCATAACAGGCTTGCTTGGTTTTTTTTCTGGTATTTTAAAGATATA
Organism: uncultured Treponemataceae bacterium; assembly: GCA_964371205.1. GTDB lineage: Bacteria > Spirochaetota > Spirochaetia > Treponematales > Treponemataceae > CAYJNB01. The sequence goes on along the minus strand of CAYJNB010000002.1, from coordinate 2,176 downwards.
TAAAAATGCAAATGAGATTTTAACAACCTTTCTTTTTTCAGCGGCAGTGATTCCGATTGTAGATTATGGAGTAAGTGTTTTTAAAGATCAATCAAAAAATTTATTAGCAATGCCTTTAATCCCGCTTAATGCGCAATTGCCTTCGTTGCTTTTGCCTTCTCGTTTAAATATTTCTATGATTTTTGCAATTATACTAATTATTGCGATTACATTTTTTTTATACAATACAAGAAGCGGGTATGCCTTTCGTTTAAGTGGAATTGCCCCTGAGTTTGCTTATTTTTCTGGATTTTCACCCAATAAAACAACAGTTATAGCTTTATTTGTGTCTGCTTTTTGTCATGGACTTACCGGTTTTTTTGCTGTAGTAGGAACATATTATACGTGTTACGTAGGTTTTTATTCAGGTTTAGGATGGAATGCGCTCACAGCGAGTCTTATTGCACGTGCTCATCCTCTTGCAGTATTGCCAGCATGCTTGTTAATGGCTTATTTACTTACAGCAGCTCAGTATGCCTCTTTAACAAATATTCTTGAGATAGAAGTTGTAGAAATAGTCTCAGCTGTTATGTTGCTTTGTGTTACTGCACAGTTTATATTGAAAAAGAGAGGCTCTCAATGATAGATATATGTATCGCTGCATCAATAGACACTGTAATAGCTGTTGGAGCTCTTATAAGTGATTATGCAGGTGTTATGGCTGTTTTTTTAGAGGGTATAATAAACCTTGGAGCTTTTTTATGTTTTACCTTTTCTGATTTTACAGGGAATGTTTACCTAGGTTCTTTTTTAGCCGTTCTAAGTTGTGTAGTTATTGTTTTGTTTATTGCGATTTTTATCGAAAAATTTTCTGTTCAGCCGTTTGTGGCAGGATTAGCTATTAATACTTTTTCTATAGGGTTTATAGCTCTTCTTTCTTCAGCGTTGTTTAATACCAAAGGGACTTTGTCTGGATTGCCACAAGAAAATATATTTTTTGTGGCTCGATACGGCAGTACAGTTGTTTTATACATAATTGCTATCGCTCTTGTAATACTATTAAAGAAAACCCAGTGGGGGGTGCATACACAAATAACTGGTTCAGATGCAGAGGTTTTACAGTGTAGAGGGTTGAATCCGAAAAAATATAGGGTTCTTTCTTGGTGTGTAGCCTCTTTTCTTGCAGCACTTGCAGGATGTGTTTTAACAATGCGATTGCAAGCCTATGTGCCAAATATAAGCGCAGGAAAGGGGTGGCTTGCCCTTGTAGCAGTGTTCTTAGGAAAAAGGAAAACACTTCCAACGCTGTTTGCAGTCTTGTTTTTTGCCTCCGCCTCCTATGGGGCAAATCGCATGCAGGCGTTACAACTTATACCGCATACAGTGTTGTTAGCGTTCCCAAATATTGCAGCATTGCTTCTATTTATTCTTATGCCGCAACAAAAAAAGGTTTAGTAGTTAATAACTTCTCTTTCAAAGTAAGCGCGCGGATGGTCACATATCGGGCATTTTTCTGGAGCATTCTTAGAGTGATGAATATGTCCACAGTTTTTACATACCCAAACAGCTTCTTCTTCATCTTTGAAGATGTAACCAGATTTAAGGTCTTCGAGTAATTTGCGATAACGTTCTTCGTGATGTTTTTCGATTTTTGCAACCCCTTCAAAAAGTTGTGCTAATTTATCAAAGCCTTCTTCTTTTGCAGTTTTTGCAAATCCAGCATACATATCTGTCCATTCATAATATTCGCCTGCAGCTGCATCAAGGAGGTTTGCTTCGGTATTAGGCATACCATCATGCAGTGCCTTGAACCATAGTTTTGCATGTTCTTTTTCGTTATTTGCTGTTTCTTCAAAAAAATCTGCAATTAGGTTATATCCTTCTTTTTTTGCTGCAGAAGCATAGTAGGAATACTTGTTACGTGCTTGACTTTCGCCTGCAAATGCAATCTCTAAGTTTTTTTCTGTTTGAGATCCTTTTAAATCTTTCATGAATAACTCCTCATACACGATAAATATAGTTTAGGATAAAATCCCATAATATCAGTGTAAGTTAGTTTTTTCATTCTTGCAAGTAAAAAAAAACATTTTACATATTGACATTTTTTTTAAAAAAATGTAGTATAAGCTTCGTTGCATTAAACAATGTTTGCTTGCAGGGCTACTAGCTCAGTAGGTAGAGCAACGCCCTTTTAAGG
>CAYJNB010000001.1:0-33248 GCA_964371205.1 uncultured Treponemataceae bacterium | reverse complement strand
GCTTCTTTTATACTCATATTGTGAACATAAATTTTTCGTTCTACAAGGTAGAGTTTTAGATTATCTCTTGTTCCCCAATACGAATAGGGAATAAGGAGTTTTTTAGAGTACACAAAAACTACAAGTAAAATCATACCACATAAAATAAGAAGTTTTGCAAGTATGTTAAAATCGCTTTGCAATATCGCCAAAACAGGGAATCCATAAAATACTACTATAAATGCATGCTGGACATAAGAAAGAATAATTGTTAACCAGAACTTATATCTCCAAAATGAGACATATTGATGTAAGGGGCTTGTTTTCTCTACATTTGTCCGTCGAAAAAATAGCATAATCGATAAAGAAAGTGCCCACTCTGCATAATAAGAACCACTTGCCCACCTAAGCATTCGATTGTGATCTCTCTCAAAAGAATATTCAGACAACTCAGCAGCAAAATCTGAATATTCACAAGATTTTAAATCTAAAATAAGAGATTCTAAGCGATTTTTAAAAAATAAGCGAGCTTGCATATTCGAGATTTGCATTAATATTGAAAGTGCAGTTGCTCCCAAAACAAAAATAAAAATAATTACTGAATCCATTAGCTACCAAACAACCTTCTATTTTTACTGTAACTAACTCTTAATCGTCGCCTTTTACTCGATCAAGATATCCGGAATCTTCTAGGTATTTACGACGAGTCATAACAAGGTCAATAAGTTCTTTATACATATCAAAATTAACTTCGAGCGCCATAGGAAAAATATAGATTTCTGTTTCGTCACAATATCGTTCAATAAATTCGGGACTTGTTACAAAGCCAAGGCTAATCATATTACTAATGCGATCAGCACATTTAAGAATTTTTGCTTTTGTACTTCCAGTCTCTATAACGCCTCGCAAATACTCGTTCTTAAGTTGGCCTTCCTTTTTAGATACCTCTAATACAAGTTCTACAACTTCTTTTGCCTCGTCTTCAATATCGTAAATGATGTTTCTGTCAAAATCAGGAATATCTTCAATTAAGTCATGAATAATAGAGGCCTTAAGCAACACACTATCGATGTAGCCGTAGTCAATGAGTGTCGCCATAGTCTCAAGCTGATGGCGAAACATATTCCCCCCCGCACGGCGAGATTTACCAATTAATGTGGTGGCTAGCTGCATATAAGGAGCTAAATAAATCTCTTTAAGGGCGAGCATTGACTCGGTATTCATGTTCATTAATGTAAACTCTCAATATAGGAGGTAAGTTTTTCTACCCTACGCCTTGTATTCGTTAATTTCTCTTTTTCTGCTGCAACTACGTCTGCAGGCGCATTCTGCGCGAATTTACCACTGAGCTTTGCTTCTATTTTTTGAATAAAAGCAGATTCTGTAGCAATTTCTTTTTCAAAACGGGCTTTTAGTTGGCTTGAGTCTATGTTTTCTCCAATAACTACAAAGGCTTCATAACCATTACCAACAGCTCCAATTGCGTTTTGAGGTTTGTTTTCCACAATTTCTACCGAAGCTAGACCTGCAAGTAGACACATAAGATCTGTTTTTTCACTACATATTTGAGCAGGGCTTCCTTCGTTCAAAATAAGAGCAACACGCAATTTTAAGTCTGGAGAAATACCACACTCTGCACGTAATGCGCGAATTGAGCGGATTACATCTTGAAGAACTTCAAAGCGCTCGATAACAGCAGGATTTTCTCTCGTTTGCATTTCTTGTGGATAAGGAGCACTAATAAGCATTCCTGTATATCCGTCTCTATTATAAATTTCTCTATTTTTTGCTAAAACGTCAAGTGGTAATTTTTGATAGATTTCTTCAGTTACAAATGGGAGATAAGGATGCATTAAGCGTAAACTTTCTTCAAGCACATTGAGCAGAACTGAAATCGCCCTATTTTTTTCTGCTTCTGTTCCGTTTCTAAACGAAAGTTTTGTTGCTTCAACATACCAGTCGCAAAAATCATTCCAAAAGAACTCGTATGCTGCCTGAGCACCTTCGTTGTAACGATATCCTTCTAATGCTGATCGCATTGTTTTTACCGCTGTATTTAGACGGGCATAAATCCAACGATCGAGCTCTGTTAAACCATTATCACCTGCTAAATCTGAATTAGCACTCTCATCAATAGCTACAAGTTCACGCCCTTCAAGATTTCCTAGCATATAGCGAGAAGCATTCCAAATTTTATTTGCAAAACGGCTACCAAGCTTAAATGATTCGTTATCTACCAATACATCTTGCCCCTGCGCACATAAGAACCCAAGGGTAAATTTGAGTGCATCTGAGCCAAATTCACTTATTATTTCGAGCGGATCAATACCATTACCAAGAGACTTGCTCATTTTGCGCCCATGTTTATCGCGCACTAAACCATGAATGTAAATATCACGAAATGGAACTTCGCCTGTAAACTCAAGTCCTGCCATAATCATACGACTTACCCAGAAAAAGATGATGTCGTAAGCAGTAATAAGTGTTGATGTAGGATAAAATCGTGCCAAATCTGCTGTTTTTTCTGGCCAGCCAAGTGTCGAAAAGGGCCACAACCAGCTAGAAAACCACGTATCTAATACATCTGTATCCTGCATATCTGCAGTAATTGCTGCATTACATTTTGGGCAAGATGTTGGTGCTTCGCGGCTTACAATAAGCTCACCGCAAGGGCAGTACCAAACAGGAATACGGTGCCCCCACCAAATTTGTCTACTAATACACCAGTCTCGAATGTTTTCCATCCAATGAGAATACGTATTTTCCCATTTTTTTGGATAGAATACAATATCGCCATTTTTCCATGCAGAAAGGGCTTTATCAGCGAGAGGCTTCATTTTTACAAACCATTGGTCGCTCAAATAGGATTCAACTACTGTATTACAACGATAACAATGCCCAACAGCATGAGTAATTTTTTTCTCTTCTTTAAATAATCCTACTTCTTCTAAGTCTGCAATAACTGCCTTACGAGCTTCTTTTGTAGACATACCACGGTATTTTTGAGGAACTTCATCATTTAGAGTTCCGTTAGGATTTAAAATATTAATAATTGGTAAATTGTGTCTTTTACCTACTTCCCAGTCATTTGGGTCATGTGCAGGTGTAATTTTTACCACACCAGTACCAAACTCTTTTTCTACATAGGTATCTGCAACTACAGGAATTGTTCTATCTGTTAATGGCAGTTTTACCATGGTCCCAATAAGATGCTTATATCGCTCATCTTCTGGATGAACAGCAACTGCTGTATCACCTAAAAGCGTCTCTGGACGTGTTGTAGCTATCTCAAGTTTTCCACCATCAGCTGTTTCGTAATATATGTGGTACATTGCACCATTCTTATCCTCGTGGTCAACCTCATCATCTGCAAGAGCTGTTCCACAAGATGTACACCAGTTTACTAGATAATTACCACGATATATAAGCCCTCTTTCGTAAAGAGTAACAAATACGTCGCGTACAGCCTCAGAAAGACCTTCATCTAGGGTAAATCGCTCGTGAGACCAGTCAACACTTGCCCCAATCTTACGTAATTGTTTTGTAATTATTTCGTGGTGTTCTTTTTTAACTTCCCATGTTTTTTCAATAAAGGCTTCGCGACCCAAGTCATGTCGACTTTTGCCATCTTGTTTTAATCTGCGCTCAACTACGTTTTGTGTTGCAATACCAGCATGATCCGTTCCCGGTACCCAAAGTGTTGACTTACCTGCCATTCGATGATAACGCACTACAATATCTTGTAATGTATTATTTAAGCCATGACCCATGTGAAGAACACCCGTTACATTTGGCGGAGGAATTACTACCGTAAAGGTTTCTTTATTCGTATCTGTTGAAGGTTTAAAGTGTCCTTTATCTTCCCATTCTTTATAAATTCTATCTTCAAAATCTTGTGGATTATATGCTTTTTCTAATTCAATACCTTTCATCTATTTTCCTCTGTAGCCTTTCTTACTTATTCATTCTCGCTTTTTTCTTCGGTTGATTTAAGCTGTAGTGTCTTTTTGAGCTCTTTGCCATTTACTGAAAAAATATCTGTAGGCGATTTAGATTCTGTCATAGTTACTTCGCCATCAAATTGAACATCTTCGTCAATTCTTAAACGAGAGGCAAGTACATTACCTGTAACAGAACTACCGCTCAATACTTCGACCTTATCAATAGCTTCAACATTACCAACAAGTGTACCTGCAATAATAATTGAATCAGCTTTAACAACATCTGTTTTGCAAACAGCTGATTTTGCTAATTCTAAATTACCTGTAGCATTAATAGTACCATTAAATTTTCCTGCAATTACTAAGTCGTCGCTAAATTCTAAAACACCATCAAACTCAGTTTCTTCGCCAAAAACAGTAAAATTTTTATCTTTTTCTTGTAATGAACGGGCCATAAAATCTCCATAACAATGATTAATTGAATAGGTCGACTACAAAATCTTCCTACGGTAGTATAGCGAATTTATAGTTTAGTTACTACTACTTTTTAGAATTAATTGAATGTATTTTTTTTACTAATCCAAAGGCTATACACAAAAAGCTAAGAGCGGCAAAAATAATGCCTACATAGTCGCCTAATCGTGTATACAGCGTTTTACTCTCTATGCGACGTATCGGAATTGATCCTACAAGGTAGGTTTCGGTAAATGGTTCTGCCATAGCAGTAATTTTTCCATTTGGATCAATAATAGCCGTTTGACCCGAGGCTGTTGAACGAACAGTTGGCACCTTATTTTCTACGGATCTAAATACTGCCATAGAGAGGTGTTGATACTGGCATGCAAGACTATTCGACCAAGCATCATTTGTAAGGTTAACAATTGCTTGAGCTCCTGCGTTTACAAATCGTCTAGAAATATATCCAAAGGTGTCTTCAAAACATATTGGTGTAGAAAAGGCAATATCTCCAATTCTAAATACCTTTACATCTGTACCCTTCTCCCAAAAGTGAGTATCAGTTGCAATAAGTGCATCATACACAAAAGGAAGTTGCTTCTCGTATGGAAAATGTTCTGTATATGGAACTAAGTGCATTTTTCTATATCGCTCTGGATTTGGCGGTATTACGTTTTCTCCAGGTCTAAACAAAAATGCTGAATTATAATCTATTGCTCCTTGCGTACCTTGCTTAGTATAGCCAAGAACTGCATCGTCATTTCCAATTATATATGGTACAGGTGCATTATCTAAATAATGTAATAAGTCTTCAACTAACTCAAACTTATCTCTTTCTCTGCGATATTTAAAATGCCATTCAATTCTTGGAATAAAAGACGTTTCGGGCCACACTACAAAATCAATATTTGGATTTTCTGCTAAGGCCTCATCGGACAAGCGAGATAGGGTCTTAAAATCTTTTGTATATGCAGGCATACCGCCCTTCCACGGGTCGCTATTTGGTTGAATTAAAGCAACCGTTGCAGTTCTATTTTTTGAATAATCGACTTGGGCAAAAAAACCATACAAAAATGAAGCTACAAAAAGCACACACCAACTTGCAACCCACACTCGATGAACTTTTAGCCATTGTTTTTTTTGTGGTGCCAAAACAAGTCCTGTTAGTAAGGCAGACGGAAAACAAACAAGTGCACTTACCAACCACACACCTCCCAAATCAGCAATTTGCATTAAAAAAATGTTCTGCCATTGAGAATATCCAGTTACCCCATATTGAAAACCAGGAAAACCAAGTGTTTTTATATATTCATACCCACACCATACAATCCACTGAACCACCCAACCAAATCGAGGAAAAAGGGATGCAGCAGCTTTTAAAATGGGGAATGTTGCAAGCAAGTATAAGCCATATTGAGATGCAATAACCACTAAACCTAAAGGATGAAAATCTCCAAGCCATGAAGTATAAAAACAATAGCATAACGCCCCGTAAACAAAGCCATATGCACAAATACTCTTCCAAGAAGCACGACGTACTAAAAGAAAAACAGGTAATAAAGCAAAGTAAATTAAAAACGGGAGCCCATTAACAGTGAGCAAATTTGGTTGAGGCAAGGTAAAAAGAACAACACCTGCTAACATTAATACTATATTAATTAATGTATAGGTTATATGAGAGTTCGATAAGTTATTTTGATTTTTTTTCATTGTAAACAAGCCTTATGTATCAGATTCTAAATCGCGTACAGAGGCCTTTATTTCTTTTCCAGGACGGAATACAACCACAGTATGTGGATCAACTTCAACAATTTCCCCTGTACGAGGATTTCGCGCGTTTTTACGCCCTAAGCGCTTTTTATGAGTAAATGAGCCAAAACCGCGTAATTCAATACTGGCCCCATCCATGATAGATTCTTTTAAAGAAGACAAAAAACTCTCGATAACAGACTGAACAACTTGCTTTTCGCAATCTACCTGCTCATATACTGTTTCGACTAAATCAACCTTTGTGATTTTTTCACGAGACATACGCCCTCCCCAAAGCAAAGCTTAAGGTATTAAGTAAAACTCGATACTACGGGATGCCGTAAACGACACCCCGAATACGTTTTAAACACTAACGTGCAGCGGCAAAAGAAGCATTATACAATTTCATCATACGTGATTTTTTACGTGAAACTGCATTCTTCTTTAAAATACCTTTGCGCGCGGCTGTATCGAGTTCTTTTACGAGCTGCTTTAGTTTATCAGATGACATTTCTGCATCTTTAGCGTGCACAGCGGCCACGAATTTTTTTGCACTAGTACGTACAGAGCTTTTTACCGATTTGTTTTTTAAACGACGATCTTCGCTCTGTCGGTGTCTTTTTTCTGCAGACGATTGTTTTGCTGCCAAAGGAAACCTCCAAAAAATGTAGAACTATTGTTCTTAAAAATTGCTTTATAAGTGTAACAAACACAGCCTTCTTAGTCAACATACCTACACGTATCATTTGAAAGAAAAATAGCTGTTTACTACAAGTATTTATTAAGAACGGCAGAAATTTCGCCTAAAACACCTGCTAGACCATATTGAAATTTATTTGTCTCTTTAGTTTGAAACAATGTTTTTGGTGTAATATTAAGAGCAACACACAAAGAATCTATTGTTTCAAAGGAAACATTGGATTTAGCATTCTCTATAAAACCAATATAGGCAGGAGAGCAATTCATTTTTTCAGAAAGTTCAAATTGAGTTAGTTTATTGTATTTACGATAATAACGTACATTTTCTGCTAATATACTGTTTAGTGCTCTTTCCATTTATTAACCTGCTACAAGGGCTAAAAACTCTTGCTCGTCAATGATTGGTATACCAAGACTAGCAGCTTTTTTATTTTTTGATGAGCCAGAAGTCTTATCATTCGTAACTAAATAATCTAAGTCTTTTGTTACAGATGATTTTACTAAGGCACCTTTACTTTTTGCTACGGTCTCTGCTTCAGAGCGCTTCATTGTTGCAAGCTCTCCAGTAAAACAAAATGATTTTCCAGTAATTTCAGAAGTTTCAGTTGTTTTTATAGAAACGTATCCTTTTTCTATTAGCTCTTTCATTTGCACAGCACATTCGCTAAAACCAGTAACAAGTGTTTTAGCTGTAATATCGCCAAATCCGTGCACACAGGCAATGGAATCTACATTGGCAGAAAGTAGTTTTTCTAAAGAGTCAAACCCATTTGCAATAAGTTTATCGAATAAGGTTTCTCCGAGGCCTTCAATATCAAATCCTGCACAAAACTGAGACAGCGTTATTTCACGTCGATTATTAAGGGAGGCAAGAACTTTTATTGCACTCTTTTCCCCCATTCGGTCTAAGTTGGCTAATTCGTCTTGGGTGAGCGTATAAAAATCACTTATACTAGACAGTCGACCACTTTCAAAAAGACGTTTTATTAAATTTTCTCCAAAATCGCGCACATCTAACACCGATATCCATTTTTCGAGCCGATGGTGTATTCTTTTTGGACAACCTGGATTTGGACAATACAACCTTGTACCTTCATCTATTAGCTGCGTATTGCACGTGCCACATACAGAGGGTTGCTCAATTGGAGTTGCATCTGGCGGATTTTGTATAAGACTTTCTATTTTTGGAATTATTTCTCCACGCTTGGTAACAACTACATGACTTCCAATTTGTAAATTAAGTGAACGTATCATATTTGGATTGTTCAAACTGGCACGTTGAACTCTTGTTCCTGCAAGCTCTACTGCATCAAATTCGCCTATAGGTGTATATGTTGCCCCAGACTCGCTCCAAGTTACGGTGCGCAAAATAGTTACCGCTTCTTCTAAACTAAACTTAAATGCTATTTGCTTTTCTGGGCGTGTACGAGACGCATCGACTAAGTCGATCTGTTTATTTTTAACAACAAGACCATCTATATCGTAAGCGAGTGACTCTCGTTTCTCCATCACTTCTGCGCGGAAGTCAATTACTCTTTGTACACTATTGCATAGTTCGTAAGGAGAGGTTGTAAAACCCATTTTGCTTAGCCACTGCATTTTTTCTATTTCGTCCGAAAAAGGTGTATTTTGTGGGAAATAAGCATCGTAACATATAATACACAGATATTCACTTCCACTGCCATCCTTACGCTTCATAAGACCGTTTGCAGCATTGCGACAGTTTGCTTTGTCTGCAAAGTGCTCTTTATGCACCTCATGAGTCATAATTACCTCGCCCCGAACAGCTCCAGTTAGAGGCAACACTTCATCTTGAGAAAACAGGTCGCCAGAATCGCCTTTTTTTTTCTAATTTTTTTACAGCTCCCTGCATTTTAAGAACATTACGTGTTATATCATCTCCAATAACACCATCGCCGCGAGTTACTGCACGCGTTAATAAGCCATCTTCATACTGCAACTCAAGGCTTGCGCCATCAAGTTTATATTCAACTATAAATTCATTAAAATCCCGTTTTTTAGCCCAATCCATAAACTCTTGAGGATTTGCAGCCTTGTCTTGAGATCCCATCATCATAACATGTCGAGCTTTTTCAAAGTTACCGCTTGTTATATCAGAAGCATCTGCAGAGTCTGCCCCTACTTTATGCAAAACTGCATTTTCTGGATTGAGCAGTTTAAGTTCATCCCAAAGAACATCAAAATCAGCATCGCTAATAAGCGGCTCACTGTTATAATATGCATCCTGGTATTTCAAAATAAGAGATTCTAACTCTGCAATACGTTCCAAATCGTGACTATCGCTCATAATTATATTTTCCTAAAGTATAATTCGTGAATTGCTCTTTTTGCATCTTTGCCTTTTTCTTCAAACCTTGTTTCAGGTCTCCATGCTTGATGAGGAGCAAATCCATCATATGCATTTACTAGATTTTTTGTTGCAGTGAGTTCTTCCAAAGCAAATTCTGCGTATGGTTGCCAGTCTGTTGCCATGTACAAGTAACCGCCAGACACTAGTTTTTTTGCTAATAAGTTCGTTAAAGGACGTTGCACAAGGCGACGTTTATGATGTTTTTTCTTCGGCCACGGGTCTGGAAAAAAGATATGAAAAGCTGCTATCGAAGAATCAGGTATCATATTAGTAAGTACTTCAACTGCATCAAACTCAATAATCCGTAGATTTTGCAAATTCTGTGTTTCTATAGCTCGCAAAAGTCGCCCTACTCCTGGTGTATGCACCTCAAGCCCGAGGTAGTTTTTTTGAGGATTCTCTTGTGCAATTATAGCCGTAGCCTTACCCATACCAAATCCGATTTCTATTGTTACTGGATTTGGATTCTTAAATACAGATTCGAAGTTACTTTCTGTTTTTTCAAATGGAAGACAAAATAACTGAGAGAGTCGCTCATAGTCGCGCTCTTGAGCGTCAGTTATTCTTCCTGCTCTGCGAACAAAGGTACGAATAGTTCTCTCTTTGTCAGTTTTTACTGAATCATTTATTTTAGGCTCTTCATTCATATCTTCTAAAATTCCTTATTTTTCGTTTTGTCTAATATTGCAGTATTATGGCAATGGTTCAGGAGGTAGCAGAACTGCATAAGACATTTTAGACGATTCTATATAGTATTGTACAGAGCTTATGTCTGAATCTTCTTGACGTGCAGAATCAATTTCTTGATTTGTAATCTTACCTGGTAAAAAATATCGTATTTCGCCATTGCTGGTGCGCAAAATACTATAAAAATGATCTAAATCAGAGTATTTTTCTTCGATGGATGTAAGATTAAGAATCTGGTTTTCGTTTATAAGAGACAGAGGGTAGTCTAAGATAAAAGAGCCTGCTGTACTATTTCCTGTAAAATTAGTTATTTGCACACTATATTCTCCAACTGGAAACGAACGAGACCCTTGCATTACAAACTGAGAAGAGCCAACCCACTCGCCACTTGAAATACTTCTGCGAACTGGGTCCATTGCTATCCAAGACAGATTTTCTGGCGTATAGTCAATTCTTAGCTCCTTTATACGCTCAACATCGTTGTCTTGCACATAAACGGACAAACGCTGCACTACTTCAGTTTTGTCTGAAAAATCAAAAACTAAAAATACGTTTTGAGAAATAATAAGAGGGACTTCATTTGAGCAAGAGATTAAAAAATGTATAGTAAAAAAAAGAAAAAGTGCATATACCTTTAATTTCATTTTATGCATAGTATTAAAATGTGAATCCTAGATTAATGAGTGTTAATTCAGTTGAACCCGACATACCCACAGTAGTTTCAAATTTTATTCCGTATTTTTGACAGTTTTCGTTCAGATACGAAAGGTAGTAAATCCCTAAATTCATTGTTTTATCGCTACCCATAACTTCGTTATGCAAATCTATAAGAGATCGATTACCCATGTCAAAATTACGCATACTATTAAATATATCTCGAGTACGCTTAAAGTTGCTATCGCGATTATATAGCGTAACAAGTAATTTTGTTTGCTCTGGAGAATTTTGAGTAGTTATAGGTGTAATTTTCCATGCAACGTGAACAAACTCCTTGCGGTTTAGAAGCTCTTCATTTAATTTTGTACGCATAACAGGATCAAAAATAATTTTATTAATATCCATTTTATCGCCATAAAAATGATACGCAATTCGACGTAAGTTACTATTTTCGCAATAGCGAGCTAGCTCTAAAATCATTAAAGAAACATACTCAGCTAAATTGGTTCTATCCAAATAACAGTCCAGTAAATTTATAACTATATCTATAAATGTACGAAGAGCTGCTGTGTCATAAAATCGCACAATCATAAACCAAAACATAAAGTCTAGGTTATCAATAAATTTTTCAGCAACAAAGCCGAGCATTTGTTTTTCATTTACACTAGTATCTTGTTTTTGAGAAATCTTATGATCAATAATGTTTAATATTCGAGTACGAATCTCTAATACCATATCCTTTTTCTTTTCGAGGATATCTTTTAGTGCAAGCTCATTTACCTGCATTTTTGAATCAAAAGATTGTTGTGGATTTTGGCGGTTATGTTGCTTAATAAAATCTGTTTCATATATCTGATTCTTAACTTCTATATTAAACTGCTTATATAAAACTGAATAAACAATTAATTTTGACATGTCTATTAACTCTTTTCTAAAAGCCTTAAACTCTGCCATAGAAGTTTCTAAACGAGAAACATAGTCACATAAAATCATTCGTTGCAAAGAAGGAAATGTAATAGCATTTAAAAAGAGGCCATACTCTGCAGTATTCTCTGCTGTGCGAATTTTTTCTAATTTTTTATTTTGTTGCAAAAAATATGCAGAACCGTCAGCTGTCAAAATCATTTTATGAGGCATAGCTAAAACGGGTTTCTTTTCTCCACGTGGCATAATGACATTATACACTGATTTGTTATTTTTGTAAACTAAAAATATTTTTGCAAATTATTGACTTAATTGAATATAAACAGTTTGTATATTTTCATCACTTGTCCTTTTTTTTTATATGTGTTAAATTCACTATATGAAAGAAAGAGATTTTCCACTTAATAAAGAACAATTAGAGGCAGTAACAAAAGACTACCCTACACCGTTTTATTTGTATGACGAAAAAGCAATACGCGACAATGCAAAGAAATTAAAAAAAGCTTTTTCCATTTGTGAAGGATTCCGTGAGTATTTTGCGGTAAAAGGGCTTCCTAATCCATTTATTCTAAAAATACTTGCAGACGAAGGCTTTGGAACAGACTGTTCTAGTTTGCCAGAAGTAGTATTGAGTGAACGAGCCGGTGTTGAAGGCGAAATGATTATGTTCACTAGTAATGAGACTCCTGCAAAAGAATATATTTATGCAAACCTTAAAGGTGCAATTATTAATCTAGACGATATTACACATATTGACTACTTACACAAAGCACTTGGTAGCATGCCAGAACTTCTGTGTTTTCGCTATAATCCAGGGCCCCTCAAAGAAGGAAATGCTATTATTGGTAAACCTGAAGAAGCAAAATATGGATTAACCAGAGAGCAAATCTTTGAAGCATACGAAAAAGCACAAAAAATGGGCGTAAAGCGTTTTGGTCTCCACACCATGGTTGCTTCTAACGAATTGCAAAATGACTATTTTATAGAAACAGCTCGTATTTTATATGAACTTTGTGTTGAATTACATCAAAAGCTTGGAATACGCATAGAGTTTATTAATATGGGAGGTGGAATAGGTATTCCTTATCGACCTGATCAAAAAGCGGTTGATTATGACTACATTGCTCAAGGCGTAAAAAAAGCTTACGAAGAATTAATCGTACCTGCTGGTTTAGCACCGCTCAAATTCTTTATGGAATGCGCACGTGTAATAACTGGTCCATACGGGCACTTGGTTACTCGTGCCTTACACAAAAAGAATATTTACCGCGACTATATTGGAGTTGACGCTTCTATGGCAGACTTAATGCGCCCAGGTATGTATGGCGCTTATCACGCTATAAGCGTTGCCGGAAAAGAAGAGGCAGAATGCACGCATACCTACGACATTGTTGGCTCTCTCTGCGAGAACTGTGATAAATTTGCTGTTCAAAGAAAAATGCCAGAAGTTGCTATTGGCGACTTGCTTATGATTCATGATGCAGGAGCACACGGTAGAGCAATGGGCTTTAACTATAATGCAAAACTACGTTGCGGAGAACTTTTACTCAGATCAGACGGAAGTATCAAGCAAATTAGAAGGGCAGAATCAATTGATGATTATTTTGCTACCTTAAATTTTGAAGATTTGAAGCAGTTTAATGCAAAAGAATAGCCTATGAAAAAAAAGCACGATAAGCAGAGTAAAAAATGGAAGAATCACGTTTTTTCATTAGACCATGCCTTATTCGTGCCAAAGCATGGCAAAATACTATCCGAAAATCTAGAAAAAGCTAGTTGGTTAAAAAGAATATACGAGAAACGCTTTTTTCTAGGTTTTCGCCGCCTTGCAACGCAAAAAAAGAAACAGGATGGGCGTTTCCTTTTTTTGACATCCGATTTTACGGCTCGCACCCCTGAACAAAACACCCGCCTTCCGATTAACTACAAAGCTTTAAAAAATATTGCAAAGCCAGAAAAGGCACACAGTGTATTTGCAGAAGAATACAGCTTTCTTATAATAACAGATTTACATTTAAAAGAAGATAATGCTCGCGGTATAGAAAATATAAAAAATATAGTTAAACCTTCGGACGAATTTTTGATAATAAATGGGGATTTAACTAACTCTGGAACACGTGAACAAATGAACTTATTGTTACATGTTCTAGATACAGTTCCAATTCCAGTCTACCCTGTTATTGGGAATCATGATATTTACTTTCATGCTTGGCCTTTGTGGCAGGAGTTGTTTGGAGAAACAATCTATCGAATAGATTCAGGCAATACAACCCTATTAATACTAGACTCTGCAAATGGCCGCCTTGGGCAACAGCAAATGCTGTGGATAGAACAACAGCTCAAGCAAACACGTGAACACGTATTTGTATTTAGTCACTGTAATTTTTTTATACCTCGATTTTCTGTATTACAACAATTTGCAGCACTCTGGGAAAGAAATCACATCTTTAACCTCTTTCATAATAAAGTAGATGCAGTCTTTACCGGACACAGTCACAAAAGACATATTCATATTGCAAAAGAAGTTCCTTATGTAAACTTAGACGACTTTAGAGATAAAAATTCATTTTGCCGTGTTTACGTTACTTTTTTTGGAATACGTTATGAATATGGCAATATTTAAAGTATAAAAACGATATAAATATTTTTTTAACTTTTTTTTAAAATAATAGTGCTTTTCTGTAGATTTAATGTTATACTAATACTAGAAGTATGGCTTAGGGTTGTTATTAGCAACATCATTATCGTAAATACAACATAGGAGCACACTCTTGCGTATTTCAACACGAGCTAGTTATTCACTAGAAGCATTATTAGTTATTGCTCTACAAGGTGAAGGAAACTTGGTAAGTACCCGCCAAATTGCCGAAGAAACAGGCATAACAACAGGGTACCTAGAACAATTGTTTATTCCTCTTAAAAAAGTAGGAATTATCGAAAGTGTACGAGGCGTACAAGGTGGGTATAAACTTGCTAAACGTAGTACCGAAGTAACTGTTGCAGAAGTTTTTGAAGCAGTTGAACGAGATATTGAGTTCAAATCAGATGAAACATTTGAAGAACAAGATCCGGTAAAAACGTTATGGGAAGACATATACAGCACAATGCATTCATGCGTAAGCTTTATAACCTTACAACATCTAGTTGATGAGTATGGAAAGGGGGTTGCATGAAAGTTTCGACACGCGGTAAATATGGCCTACAACTATTAGTAGACCTAAAAGAAAATCGACATCTAAGATACGTTCCTCTCGGAACAGTTTCTGAAAGACAAGGCATTTCTGTTCGCTATCTAGAATATGTAGCAATTATCTTAAAACGCCAAGGCATTCTCAATTCTTTAAAGGGAGTTGCAGGAGGTTATGCGCTTAAACAAGATCCAGAAAACATTAATATTGGAGAAGTACTTCGAGTACTCGAAGGTGGTATGGAAGTAATTGAGCCTTTAAAACAGGGTGAAAAAGAAAGTTCATATCGCAATGTAGTGCGTAAAAGTGTTTTTGAAAATATTAATAAGGCAATAGCAACACGCATAGACTCTGTAACATTAGAGCAACTATCTAAGGGATTAGAGTAAAATAGATTACTGACTTTTTTTTACCCATTTTTCTCTTTCAACACTCCATACAACTTGTGTGTTCTGTGAGGTTGATTGGGTAAAGAAAAGAGATAGTTCTACAAGTCTAAAAACGCGCAAATGTATGGGCTTTGAATCTAATAAAGCAACTTTATTACTATCCAATTTTCCATAATATATTGCGTTTTGTCTAAGATTTTTTGCACACTCGAATTCTTCGCTGTTTGCAAGTATAAAGTTATCCTCAGAGGACGCTACGTTTCCTGTAGTTACGTCAAAATTCCTATACAGCTTATTTTTTTCTAAGTGAATTTCTTCTAACTCTAGTGCATGAGCAGAATGTAATACATCGTACCAAGCATCAAAAGCATCAGTAAGCACAGCATTTTGATAGAAAAACTGCAGAGGAATTACAAGAGGAAACCTAACAGAAAAATCATAATTACAAAAGGTCTTTCGCTCAAACTCTAATAAGCTACTAGTGTTTCTGTGAGGAATAATACATATACATTTTAGAAAACTACTTTTTGCGTCCATTAGATTTAAAGATACCTTAAAAAAATTAACGATCAGAAAAAATAAAATCGTCGTTCATTAGGTTATATTTTTTTTCTGCTTCAACACTTGATGGCGGTCCATGCCCAGGCATAATTGTAAGGCTGTCGTTTTGAGACAAAACCTTTGTTAAAATATTTGTTCTTAATATTTTTTCGGCATAAGAATTACTTGTTTTTCCGAGTATTCCGGCTGTTAATGAGTCGCCCGTAAACAAGAGACTACCTATTCTATAAACCATTGAATCTGAAGTGTGCCCAGGTACCGACATAAAAGCAACATTAAGCCCTGCTACATTGAGCATTCCGTCCCCCTTAAGCAATTGTGTATAGGCACCAACAATTTCGTAGTCAGCTGCATATACTTCAGGACTATATATTTTCTGTAGTGTTCGTAAGCCTGTGTAGTGGCTCTTATGATTATGAGTTAACAAGGCTGCAGAAAGTGTATATTCATCTCTTTCTATATTCATTAAAATTTCTGGAGACATTTTTCCAGGATCGATAATTATAGCTTGCTTTGTTTTTTCATTAGTAACAACGTAACAATTTGAAAAACCATCGAGAGATAAATGAAAATATACTTTCATATGTCATCCTCCGAAAGTCGCTCAAAAAAAGCTTCACGTGTATTAGATAACTTAAAAGACACGTTTTCTTGTTCTATATCATAAAAGATAGTCTTTTTAATATTACAGTTTCTAATAGATGTATTTACGAGTTTTGCGCGAATAAAACGAGAGTTGTAAAGATCTGAATCGTCAAATGAAGATTGTAAAGAAAGCACCCCATTAAAATTATTGTGTACTAAATCTGAACCTGTAAATAAAACTTGAGAGAAAGTACTTCCTGCAAATGAAACATACTGGAAATTTGAACTAATTAGATTTGTATTGCTAAAAATAGAAAAATCTAAAACAGAAATACGCATTCTAAACCTTTCTGAATGCAGCCCAAGAAAGTTGCAGTACTGAAATGTACATCCATAGAATTTTTTATCGGTAAAATCAACATTTTCAAAAGTGAGTCCACTTGCATTCAGACCTACAATTCGTTCATGAGAATCAATATAATCGTGTAATAATGCTTCTGCCTCTACAGGGTTAGGTGAATGTTCTAAGCAGTACGCAGCCTTTTCGAGCTTACCATCTATTACCGTACTTATTGCTTGTTTAAAACACCCCTTGTGTGTGCACATGCGCAATTCAAACATAAACATCATGTTACGCAATACAGAGGAGTCTGTCAAGCCTAGAGATTTGCTTTATACACTGGTATACAGTCTGTATGAATTACGTCCATTCTCTTTTACCTTGTACAAGGCTTCATCAGCTTTTAGATATAATTCAGACATTGTTACTCCATCACGAGGATAGAATGCGATTCCAACACTTGCAGAAAAATTCTTTGTTGTATTATTTTTTGCCATATATGTTTGATAAAATTCTTTACAAACTTCGTCTGCCTTTGATGTGATAGCTTCTTCACTTATTACATTTTTCATAAAAACCATAAATTCATCGCCACCAATGCGACCTACAATATCGTCAGATCGGAATATTTTGCTTAGTTTACTTGCTAAATCAATTAAAACCTCATCTCCATACATGTGGCCTTTTTGGTCGTTTACTTCTTTAAAATAATCAATATCGATAATAAACAAAGCACAGAGGTTATTGTTTTTATGTGCAGCAATATAATTCTCAATAAGTATACTAGTTACTTCCTTATTATACAGACCAGTTAAAGGATCGCGTTCTGCCTTTATACGCATTTTTTCGAATTGTTTTTCGCTTTCTTCTATCTGCACTTGCAATACTTCCGTTTTTTCTTTATAACCTAACAGCCTGCCTGTTTGAATAGCAAAAAAAAGTACAATATACAAACCTAAAAGTATAAAAACAGGACTAACTAGTTGTAAAAACACAATCAAGCTACTAACAAACACTGTATCATAAATTTGGGATTTTATTAGTAAATATACATTAAATAGAGTAATCCACACCAACATAAAGTTTAGCTGTGTTTTATTTTGTGTAATTATCTTGATTTCCTTTGTAGGGATAAGATGGCGCACGCATACAATAGCTAAACCGCAAAAAACAGCCATTAATATATATGAATATTGCAAGGTTGTTTGATTATGAGCTATTTGATAAATTCGAAGACCAGATGCATAAGAATACAAGGTGGTTATTATTGAGCGTAAACTCATTGCATGTATAAAATAGGCCGAAGCAAAAAAGAACTTATTGATAACTGAAGTCCGGTAAAACACCATTATATTTAAAATCAGCACCGAATAAATAACTAAAAATTGAAAAAAAGACAAAACGATAGTGCTTTGCGAAATTAAAACGGTTATTATACAAGCATTACATATGCTAGCTAAAATACGTTTAGGTACGGTAAGGCGAGAATTTTCTAATACCATATCGGAAAAAAGAAAAATCTCATGGAAATAAAAGGAAATAGCCATAAGGCTTAATAATGATTCTGTTGAAAAGCTAAAAACATCCATTCTATATTATCGGTAAATTATGTATTATTAATTACTTTACAACATTATTTTATTTTTTACAACTTATTTAAAGTAAAAAACTTTAAAAACTTTTCCTTGACAATTCAATTCTTTGATTCTATCATATAACAATAGCATTTATAGGAGAACATCAATGGATTTTATGACCAGTCACGTAAAAAATGTTAGTGTTGCCGGACACGGCCAAACAGGTAAAACAACACTTATAGAACATCTTTTGTTTGCTTCAGGAGCAATTCAAAAAATTGAAACTGTTGAATCAGGAAAAACAGTTAGCGATTTTTCTACAGAAGAAATAGAACATAAAATTTCCATTTATGCCTCATTAGCACATACAACATGGAAAGAAAAAAATATTAATCTTTGGGATACCCCCGGCTCTTCAGATTTTGTTGGAGAAGCTATTTCTGCCTTTAGAGCAAGCGAAGCGGCCCTTATGATTATAGATGGAAAAAGTGGTGTACAGATTGAAACAATTAAGCTTTGGCGCACGTTAGATAGACGCAATAAACCCCGTATGGTGTATATTAATCGCTGCCCAGATGAAAGAACAGATGTAGCAAGCATAAGCAAAAACATTCATGATAGATTTGATGTACAAGTTTGCGCATTAACCATACCAATGGGAAGTGGTAAAGATTTTAAAGGCGTTATAGACGTACTCGAAGGGAAAGCCTACCCTATTCCAAATCAAGGCGAAATCGAAAAAGCAATAGAAATCCCAAGTGAGTATGCTGAAGACTATGAATATGCACGAGGCATTCTAGCAGGAGCAGCCGCAGAGGGAGACGACGATTTATTAATTAAGTTTATTGATGAGGGAGAACTTACTCACGACGAAATTGTTCGAGGTTTGCAAATAGCATTTGAAAATAATCGTATTGTTCCTGTATTTTGTGGAGATACAGTGCAAGGGTCTGGAATGAACTCTATTTTGGATTTTATTAGCGAAATGGCACCTGATCCACACCACTGCATTGAAGCTTTACATAAAGCTGATGGAAGTGAAATTACTATTAAAATAGATAGTGAACAACCTTTATCTGCACTTGTTGTTAAAACTGCAAGCGATCAATTTTCTGGTCGGCTCTCTTACATAAAGGTCGTAACTGGAGTACTTACTGCAGATACAGAAGTACATAATGTAAGCGAATCGCATAAAGAGAAAATTGGTAAACTGTATAGATGTATGGGTAAAAAACTTGAAGAAGTAAAAAAGCTCTACGCAGGAGATATTGGTGTTGCAGTAAAGTTACAAACTGTTAAAACGAGTGATACCTTAAGTTCCGATTCAGGTGCTCTTACATTTGTACCGTTGCGACACCCAGAACCTATTTACAGCGTTGCAGTATCTGCAAAGGAAAAACGTGATGAAGATAAATTGGGTGAAATGCTTGCAAAACTATCTGAAGAAGATAGAACACTTTCTTACAGCTATAATGCCGAAACCAAACAAAATGTGCTTTCTGGAATGGGTGAACTACAATTGAGTATTTTGCTTAAAAAAGTACAAACACTTACAAAAATTGAACCGCAAATTAGCTTACCACGTATTGCATATCGAGAAACGGTTCAACGAAAGTCGCAAGCAGAATATACACACAAAAAACAATCTGGCGGACATGGACAATTTGGTCGTGTTGTACTATCTGTAGAACCATTAGCTCGTGGCGATATGTACCAATTTACTAATGCAATATTTGGTGGAGCAATATCGAAAAACTATATTCCTGGTGTAGAAAAAGGTGTAAAAGAAGCTATGGAGCACGGTGTCTTAGCAGGGTATCCTGTTGTAGACGTAGGAATTACTGTACTTGATGGAAAAGAACATCCTGTAGACTCATCAGAGCTTGCTTTTAAGATTGCATCTAGAAATGCATTTAAAGATGCTATGAGAAATGCAGGGGCAACCTTACTCGAGCCAATTATGGATATTACTATATATGTAGAATCAAAGTACTTGGGCGATATTATGTCTGACATTTCTACAAAACGAGGACGCATCTTGGGACAAAGCCCTCTCGGTGGAGGAATAGAAGAGATACGTGCTCAAGCACCACAGGCTGAATTAATACGCTATGCAATAGATTTACGGTCAATGACAAGTGGGACAGGAAGTTTTGAAACCTCATTTGATCACTACGACCCAATCTCGGGTAAAATAGCAGAGGATGTAATTAAGGCAGCACAAGAGTTTATTACTGTAAGCCACTCGGACGAGTAAAATAAAAATTACCTCCTGTAATTTTTATTTTTGCAGTTTTGAAACTAGTTCAAAACTACGTCCTATTTCCAATGCGACATCCGTGTCGCTTTAGATAAAAATTACATCCTGTAATTTTGAATCTTGTAGTTTTGATTTTTTATCCGAATAAGTGCAATAAGAGGAGGACGCTTATTCGGATTTTTTTATTTAGAGTAGTCTCTAAAGACTACGTAAAACAGACTCGCTTTTAGAAAGCCACTCTTTTCCTATTGTGGTTCTAAATTTACTAAAGTTCTTGAGTGTATTTTTCATATCTGCTATAACACGCTTTGCATTTTCAACTTGATTATTTTTTATTAGAGACTTAACATAGTAAAAGCCCGCTTCAAAATTTCGTGTACGCTCATATAGATTTTCAAAATCCTGTAAAACATTCTCATCTACTTCTCTAATTTGCAGATCTAATAACTGTTCTTCAAAAAGCACAAATTCTTTTTCTTCTTTTAGAAGATGAACAATTTTCTTTGCTTCTTCAATATTTCCAGCAAAGTACTGCGCTCGTGCAAGAGGAAAAAGAATAGTTCTATCGTTTGCATATGGACCTACTAAACATTCTTTATATTGAACTACTGCATTTTCATATTGTTCAGCCTCAAAATATGCGTCAGCAAGTGCAATTTTGTTTGCAATAGTATCCTGTGATTCTAGTTGCTCTTTTAAGCGACGAATATCACCTTCTGGATTAATTGCTTTTATAAATTGTTTACCAGCCAAACGTGCATCTGGCCGGTTCAGTATACTTGGAAGAAATTCAATTAAAAAGTAGATAATTGTACTAATACCAGGAACAAAAATGAGTAAAAAAATCCAAAAATATGGTTTTTGATTTTTAATAGCATGTATAATTAAAACTATCTGAAGTATTAACGGTAAAGCCGCAAATGATATTAAATCCATATATTAAATGTAGTGTATTTAAAAAAATTGTGCAAGAAAAAAATAATTGTAAATAAACCTTTTTACACTTTTTTACATTGGTACAATATCGTATTTAGGGAATATATCCGCCTTTGCTGACAAGGTCGATGCGGTTTGTTGTAATAGTTGAGCATATGGATAAATTTTATCATCTGGAATAGATAATGGAGAGCCAGAAATACTTATACCTCCAAGTAATAAATCCCCTTTCATAATTGGGACAGCAACACACTTTACGCCATAGCTTTCTTCGCCCAAATCTATTGAATAACCCCGCTTTCTAATTTCTTCAATTTGCTCCATTAGAGCATTAAAATCTGTAATAGTATCTGGGGTAAAACGCGGCATTCCATGAAAGTCAATTATTTTCCTGATATCGGCATCTGGTAAGGCGCTGAGCATAGCCTTACCAACCCCAGTACAATGCATGTATAGCGTTTTACCTGCTACCGAATATGTTACTCGTTTGTTACCAGGATAGCTTGCATCTAGATAGAGTACTTTACCGTTTCTTGGGATAGTAAAGTACACTATCTCGCCTGTTTGTTGTTGCAAATCATCTAAGTTACGCATAACAAAGTCAATAATAGGCATACCCTTACGAACACTATAACTCATTTCAAGAATTTGGATTCCAAGACGATACATTTGAGTCGCATCGTCTTTTTCTAGTAATTTGCAGTGTATAAGTGTTTTTAAAATATTTGATACTGAACTTTTTGGCAAATCCATTTGTGCTGCTAGTTGACTTAGAGTAAACTGAGGTTGATTTGCTGTAAAACATTCAAGTATTTCTGTTGCTTTAACAACTGCATTAATTTTCCAAATTTCTTTTCGTGAGTCATTCATATTAAGCAGCCGACTTCCTCTTTTTTGTTGCACTGCGGATAGCCGGTAGAAGTAAAGAGAAAACAGTTAATAACAGCAATACTACAGTAACAGGTCTTGTAAAGAAAATCGAAACATCTCCTTGGGAAATTACTAGTGCTCGCCTCAAATTTGACTCAAGCATTCCTCCTAGGAGTAACCCTAAGATAAATGGTCCAGGTGGATATCCACCTCTTTTAAATACAAAACCAATCACAGATGCCACTAGCATAACAACAACATCAAAAAAGCTATTGTTTAGAGCAAATGAACCTACAATACATAAAATAGTAACAGAAACCCAAACTGTTTGTTTTTTAACATTAAGTACTTTTGCAGAAGCTTTTGCTGTTAATAACCCAAGAACAACAATTACAACATATGCAAATATCATTAAAACCATAATATCTATTACAAATGAGCGATTATCTGTAAACATTTTTGGCCCAGGCTGCATTCCATACATCATAAGAGAACCAATAAGAATAGCACTTACTGTATCTCCTGGAATACCAAGTGTAAGCATTGTAGTTAAGGCACCACCAATAACACCATTATTTGCAGCACAGCTTACAGCAAGACCTTCAACAGAACCTTTACCATATTCTTCTGGTTTTTTTGACATTTTACGTGCTTGTCCCCAACAAATAATCGAAGCTATATCACCACCAGCAGCAGGAACTGCACCTACAACTGAAGCAACAAGAGATGCAAGAAGCGTTGGTTTTGCAAGTTCTTTAAACTCTTTACCAGATGGAAGGATTCTTCCTAATTGTAGATTTTTTACCTTTTGCTCGTCTTCTGCTTTTTCTACACTTTGTTCTCGTTCAAAAATCTGAGAAAGAACCTCTCCAATACCAAACATACCAATCATAATTGGAAGAAAAGAAATTCCAGCAATTAATTCTGTTTGATTTAATGTAAAGCGGCGAACAGCTAAAATAGGATCTAATCCTACAGTAGAAAGTAAAAGCCCTAAGAATCCTACAACAAAACCCTTTATAACTGAGTTTTCAGATACAGCAATCATCATCGAAAGACCAAAAAATGCTAAAGCAAAGTATTCTGTTGGTCCAAAACTAATTGCAAATTTTGCAAGTGGAAATGAGAAAAATATTAATACTAAGGTACTAATAAGTCCACCAATAGCAGAATATACAACATTAACACCCAAAGCAAGGCCGCCTTGCCCTTTTTTGTATAGGCTATACCCATCAAAAGTTGATGAAATTGAGGCTGGAGTCCCTGGTGTATTAATCAGAATAGCAGAAATACCGCCTGCAAAAATTGCAGCATTCCACAATCCAATGAGCATTGCAAACCCCTCATCTGGTCTAAACCAGAAAGTTAAAGGAGTAAGAATTGCTATTGCCATTGTAGCAGAAAGTCCCGGAAGAGCACCAACTAAGGTCCCAACAACAACACCACCGGTTAGGCATAATAAAACTGTTGGTTGACAAATACGTAAAAAACTATCTATCCATTCAATCATTTATCTCTCCTTATACTACAAATTGAATTCGTAATAAATAATAGAAAATATAATACAACACCCCAACAAATAGAAGTGTATAAAGTGCAATAAATTTTATTGTTCTTTTGTATAAAACATTAAGTAAAATCGAAAGTGCTATAGCTGCTGGCAAGAAACCTAATAAGAGCCAAAGAACAAGAAAAACTATTACGCTAGCACCAGTTAAGAAAAATGGTTTTAAATTTTCTTTTTGTTCAGCATTCATTGAAAAATAAGGTACCGATACTTTTGATTTAATACCCATAATAAATAAAGTAAGTCCTATAGCAATAACCACTACAGAAATCCAAAATGGAAAAAAACCTGCTCCCGGAACTCCGTCAGAAGTTTGAGAAGCTAATCCTAATTCTAATGAGGGAAAAAGAAACAAGCCTCCAAAGGCTGTAAAAATAATCCCTGAAACTGTATCCCCTTTCATAAATCCTCCATTCTATAATAAAAAAAGAAATAGGATTTTCAAAATTATAAATAATTAAGAAAACCCTATTTAGATTAAAACTTATTTAGCGATTCCTAAAGAAGGAATTAACACAGAAAACATTTCGAGTTGTTCGCCTGTTACAGCGTCCATATCTGCACCTGGAAGATATGCAAATTCAAATCCGCGTTCTCCAAGGAATGTTTTTACTGCATCTGTATTGATTGCTTTTGCAGAAGCTTCGTCTAGAATTGCGATTACTTCAGCTGGAGTATCTTTTGGTACAGCAAAACCACCCCATCCTTGAGCTACAACGTCTACGCCAAGTTCTTCAGCAGTTGCAACATCAGGGAAAATACTTGAGCGTTCTTCTCCAAGAACAGCTAAGATTTTTAATTCTCCGCCGTCAACAGCAGCTTTTACTTCTGAAGGACTAACAGTTACAGCATCAATATTTGCACCAAGCACACCAGCGATTGCAGGAGCTGCGCCTTCGAAAGGTACGTGAGTAAATTTTGCACCTGTTGCTTGCTCTACTTGAGCTGCAGCAATGTGCCAAATTGAACCAGTTCCTGAGTTACCAACTTTGATACTTCCTGGATTGTTCTTTGCATCAGCTAAGAATTCGTCTAAAGTATTCCACTTTGCATCTGCTCTAACTGTAACAGCTGCAGGAATTGTCATCGCACGAGCAATGAATTTATAGTCTTTGCTAGTAAGATCTGTTAATCCGAGTGCACTAATCATAGTTGATTCAACTGGCATATACGCAATTGTATAGCCATCAGGAGCACTATTTCTTACGAATTCAAGACCTACAGCACCAGATGCACCTGTTTTGTTTGTAACAATAACTGGTTTTCCAATTACTTTTTCAAGTTCTTGAGCATAAATTCTTGCAGTCATGTCTGATGCACCACCTGGTGAATAAGGAACTACAATAGTTAATTGCTTTTGAGGGAAAGCAGCTGATGAATCTGAAGCACCGCCAGCACTTACAGATACGATTAAAATAACTGCGCAAAGTAACACACTTACAATACGTTTTGTCATTTTTTTCTCCTTGTTTTTTATTTTTACTGAAAAATTCAGTATTAAAGCATTTTTTCGAGTTCTTTTGTTAAAGAAGCATACTCTTTTTCTTGTTCATTTGTTAAGTTAAGCAATGGTTTTCTCATGTACATTTTAGGAAGACCACGTTCGTGCAAAACAGCTTTAAATATACCCATATCAGAACCGGCTTTTAGAGCAATTACACAATCATTTGCTACATTATGCCAATGCTGAGCTTTTTCCATATCTCCTTTTAGATATGCATCGTATAGATTTACGAACGGTTCAGCCATTGGGCAAGAAACACCAGAAACTGTTCCGTCACAACCAATAGAAAGAGCTGGAAGGAAAAGGCGATCAGGACCTGCAACTACACTGAACTTACCACCATTTACACGACGATATTCGCAAAGTCGGTGCATATCTGCATAGCTATACTTTATTCCAATAATATTTGGGCATTTAAGAGCCAAACGCTCTGCAAGGGCTGGCGAAATATCGTTACCGGCACATTGCGGAATTGAGTACAGATATATTGGAAAATCTGCAGGCACACTGTTAGCAACATCGGTAAAAAATTCTTCAGTTGCTCTTTCACTTGAGCCAAAATAACTTGGTGTTACACAACCAATTCCATCTGCACCAATTGAGTGAGCATGTTTTGCAAGGCGAACAGTATCTGCAGTTGTCATTGCACCAACGTGGATATAAACTGTTACGCGCCCTTTTGCGGTTTTAACTACTGTTTCAGCTACAGCTTCTCTTTCTTCTACACTCATTAAGTGCATTTCACCAGTTGTTCCACAAGGGTACAAGCAGTTTACTTTTTTCGAAATTAGAAACTCAGTTAATTCTTCAACCGCTTTAAGATTTACTTTATCATTTTCGTCAAATGGAGTTACCATTGCAGTAATTACACCATATAATTTTTTCATACTATCTCCTAGTGTTTATTCTCTTCTATCTTTGCACTCGTCCAGAACCATCACCGTTCATAAGCGTTTCAATTTCTGAGACAGAAGTAAGGTTAAAGTCAAGTTCAATACTGTGTTTTAAGCAAGATGCTGCAACCGCAAATTCTAGTGCTTTTTGTGGTTCAAAACTATTTTCCAGTGCATATACTAAACCGGAAGCAAAAGAGTCTCCTCCACCAACACGGTCAACTATGTGCATATTATATTCTTTTGAAAAATATGCCT
Organism: uncultured Treponemataceae bacterium; assembly: GCA_964371205.1. Classification (GTDB taxonomy): domain Bacteria; phylum Spirochaetota; class Spirochaetia; order Treponematales; family Treponemataceae; genus CAYJNB01. The sequence goes on along the minus strand of CAYJNB010000001.1, from coordinate 6,857 downwards.
TTCCATCAGTATAGAGCATACCTGCCCAATTATTTACTGTAGCAGAAATGCTAGTACGTAAAGTAGTGGCAACTGTCTTACAACCATAGGTATCAATAATTTGTTTTGCAACATCAATATACCCATCTTTATTTAGTACACCCTGAGTTACATCAGTATTTGCAGATTTTATACCTAACACCTTGTCGGCATCTTCTTCGTTTCCAACTAACACGTCAACATAGGAGCAAAGCTTTGTCATAACTTTTTTTGCTTGCTCAGGAGACCATAGATATTTACGATAATTTAAATCACAAACGATTTTAATGCCTTTCGCCTTTGCAACCTTACAAGCATCCTCAATAATAGGACTCATATTTTCGCTCAATGCAGCTGTAATGCCGGTAAAAATAAACACAGATGCATCTTCTAAAATCTTTTCCCAATCAAAGTCGCTGCGAGAAGCTTGCGAAATAGAAGAATATTTTCTATCGTATACTACTTTTGAAGCACGTTGAGAGGCGCCCTTTTCTACATAGTACACACCTACACGATCACCACCATACACAATATCTGAACAGTCTACGCCAAATTTCTTCATTGTTGCAACAGCGCATTTGGCTATTTCGTTATCAGGAAACTTAGTTACAGCCTTTGTCTTCATACCAAATTGAGAGAGTGCTACAGCCATATTCGCTTCAGCACCGGTATAGTTTACAAGCATTTTATCTGCTTGCAAAAATCGTAAGTACCCTTCAGGTCCAAATCTGATTAAAATTTCTCCAAAACAAACTATCTTTCCGCTCATTTTATTCTCCTATTACTTATAATTGTGTTACAAAGTTTTTTGCTCTTTGAGTAAATTCTGCAAACTTACCTTCTTTTATAAGAGCAGCATCTGTAAGTCTACCGCTAATTCCAAAACCAGAATAACCAGCGTCAATATATTCTTTAATATTATCTTCTGTAACACCACCAGCTGCAATAAAGTTTATGTGGCTTAAAGGGCCGCGAACATCTTTCATATAGCGTGTCCCAAGATAACCGGCTGGAAATACTTTTACTAAGTCTGCTCCCCATTTATGAGCATCAGCCATTTCAGAAGGTGTCATTGTACCTGGCATAGAAACTAAACCTTCGCTTTTTGTAAATTCAATTATTTCTTTATCAACATTTGGAGAAATTATATATAAAGCTCCTGCATTTTTTGCAGTTGTTACTTGCTCTTTTGTAAGTACAGTACCCGCTCCTATTCTCATTGATGAACCAAATTTTTTACTCAATAATTCAATTGCAGTACTTGTTTTTCTTAAACACTCTGGATCCGCTTGATCAAAGGTAACCTCTACTAAGTTAATACCACCATCATGCAATGCGCTAACAAGGTTCTCTAAATCAGAACCGTAAATTCTTCTACAAATTGTAACAATTTTATGTTCTAAAATAAAATTTTTTACAGAATCCACTTTCGTCTCCTTTAATATACTATAAGTTCATACTGTATGAACTTAATTCATAAATAATAACACAGAAAAATCCTACTGTCAATAAAATATTTAGTTTAAAATTAAAATTGTAAGTTGTAAAATTTACATTGTTTATGAGTTATGATTCGATTATCTTCATTATGGTTAACTCGCCGCTAAAAAATGCTTGCTCTCCAGGTAAAACCATAAAAGTATCTTCTTCCTTTATAGAATAAGTCTTCTGTCCATCAGTAAGAGATCCCGTTCCTTTAAGAACGATAAACACTGTTTCCTTTTTGGCTGCGTAGGTAAATTTTTGAGCAATAGCTAGTTTTTCTAAGGTAAAGTATTCGCAACTGAACTGAGCAAAGTTTTTAATTGGTAAAGAATAGGGTTTTAAATCTTGTTTAAACGCATTTTCAATTACGTCTAGCGATTTTTGTACATGCTGCTCTCTTCCACGCCCCCAATCATATAGACGATAGGTAATATCACTTGGTTGTTGTACCTCTAAAATGCGCAAACCGCCTTTGATTGCATGAACTGTTCCAGCAGGTATAAAAATAAAATCACCTGTTTCTATTGGTACAGAGTATAAATAGTTCTCTAGTGTATTTTCTGCAATAGCCTTAGCTAAGTCATCCCGACCAAATGTTCCTTTTAAACCACAAATAAGACTTGCATCTTTTTGAGCATCAAGTATATACCAACATTCTGTTTTACCGTACGAATTTTCAACTCGCTTAGCATACTCATCTTCTGGATGCACTTGTACCGAAAGAACCGAATTAGCTTGAATAAGCTTTATTAAAAGAGGGTAATCGGCCTGCAACTTCTTATCAAGAGTAATATCTTCACCTTCAACACTAGAAAGACCTTCGTGAAGAGTAGATACGACCCAGCGCTCGTAACCCCAAATTTTTTCCGAAGTAAAAGGTAGCAGCTTAAACATCAAAATCCTCTTTTAATAGTCGAAAGTTAAAATTTACTTATCCCACAATGTTTCAGGATAATAATTTTCTGCAATTTTTCGAGCAATTTCGCTCTTAACAATAGCACGGTCTTCAGGATAAGTCATACCAAACCATTTTTCGGTAGAACTAAAGAATTTTACTTTTCCTTTTCCGCTTGTTACAATTTCGTTTGCACCGGCCGGAAGTAAACTTTCTGCCTTCTCTGAACTTATATTTTCTTTAATAAAGGTATCAAAATACACACCAAAATCGTCAAAAGCTTTTGGAGTAAACCCAAAAAAGTTCATAGAAACAAATTCTTTACCAGTTAAAATAGTTTCGCCACCATCAATCTGACTAATTATTGCATCGTTAGCACCAAAACCTATTTTTGTATGCTCACGCATCGTTTTTAAATACCCATCAGAGACTTCGCATATTCCACGAGAAACAGTTCCATTCTTGCTCATAGTGTTTTCGAGGATATATCCAACCATAGCATGTTCAGTGTCGGTGTTTTCTAGTTTTTCTAAATGAGATCCAAGAATTTTGTAAGCATCTTGTCCATAGTAGTCATCTGCATTAATCACAGCAAAAGGCGTTTTAACAGCGTCTTTTGCACATAAAACTGCATGAATGGTACCCCAAGGTTTTTTTCTGTCCTTAGATAATGCGATTTGTTCTGGAGTTAAAAGGGAATCAAGACCTTGGAAAACATAGTCAGCATCAAAATTACGAGCAACGCGATCAAAAAGTCGTTCCCTAAAGTCTTTTTCGATGTCTTTACGAATAATATAAACAACCTTGCCAAAACCAGCTCGTTTTGCATCAAAAGTTGCATAATCAAGTAAGGTTTCATCATGAAGTCCAACACCATCAATTTGCTTAACACCGCCATACCTACTGCCCATTCCGGCTGCCAAAACTACCAATGTTGGTTTCATAAGAACTCCTCATGACTTGTAATGTAAAATAACAGGAATGACCGTGTCGAGGTGAAGACCGGAGAGAGACAAAAGTACTTCACCCCGAACGGTCAATTATTAATATAACATAGTTTACTTTATAATGCAAGTTTAAAATGTGAAATGCATGTGAATTCCGCAAAAAAAAGTAGGATTTATTTTTTTATACTAATTACAAAAATGAAATATTTACAATATTTTTAAAAATTATATTGCATTTATATAAAATACCATATATAGTGTTATAAAATATTATTAACGCTCTATATAGCGTTATCATTATTGGTGGGAAAAATGACAATAATTAAGAGAACAGGACAAGAAGAAGCTTTTGATAAAACAAAGATTATACTAGCAATTCAAGCAGCTTTTGTTAGTGTTGGAGACGACACTGAAGACCCCGTAATTCAGACGATAACAGAAGAGGTAATACAAACAGCTGAATCTGAGTATAAGTGCGAAAACAAGATTCAAGTAGAAACGATTCAAGATATTGTAGAAAAAATACTTGTTGAACATAATTTTTATAAAGAAGCAAAAAGCTTTATTTTATACAGAGAAAATCGAAGTAAAATGCGCACAGCTCGGGAACACTTATGTGCTCATATTGACTGCAATGAGCTTTTATCTATTTTTAAAAAGATTCAAGAAGATTTTACAGATGATGAATATTCATTAGAAATTTTATACCATAAATTTATATCATTTTATCACGATACAATGACAGAAGAAGAAAAACTTTCTGCACTCATTAAGGCTACTGTAGAACTAACTTCCCAAGAAGCTCCTCAATGGGAACACATAGCAGCACGTTTACTTTTTGTACAATTTAACATGCGCTTAGAAACCGAAATGAAAAAAAAGCAAATAAATTCATTTTACGAAAAAATTACGTACTTAGAAGAGCATGGGCTATACGGCGATTACATTCGCAAAGCATACTCTAAAAAAGAGATAGAATCATTTGAACAATTTATAGACTCAAAAAGAAATAATTTATTTACATATAGCGGACTAGACTTACTTATAAAACGATATGTTATTCGCACCAGAAAAAATACCCCAATTGAAACACCACAAGAAATGTTTTTAGGGATAGCAATGCATTTGGCAATGAACGAAAAAAATAATCGTTCGGAATGGGTAAAAAAAATATACGATATTCTAAGCAAACTACAAATTACTGTTGCAACCCCTACACTCTCAAATGCCAGAAAACCGTACCACCAGCTTTCTTCATGCTTTATAGATACTGTTCCAGACTCTCTCGATGGTATTTATCGTTCAATCGATAACTTTGCACGCGTTTCCAAATTTGGAGGTGGTATGGGACTCTATTTTGGAAAGGTTCGCGCAGTCGGCTCCCCTATCCGCGGTTTTGAAGGGGCTGCGGGAGGAATAATACGTTGGATTAAGGTTGCAAACGATACAGCTGTCGCCGTAGACCAATTAGGCGTGCGCCAAGGCTCTGTTGCCGTCTACCTCGACGCATGGCACAAAGACCTACCCGAGTTCTTGCAACTACGTACAAACAATGGCGATGATCGTATGAAGGCGCACGACGTGTTTCCTGCAGTCTGCTACCCAGATCTTTTTTGGAAAACAGTGAGGGACAATATTGACTCTGATTGGTACCTTATGTGTCCCCACGAAATAAAAACTATAAAAGGTTATTCTATAGAAGATTCTTGGGGAGAAGAATGGGAGATACGCTACAACGAGTGTGTAGCAGATAGCAGAATTTCCAAGCGTGTTATTCCGCTCAAAGACCTTGTTCGACTCATCTTAAAATCAGCTGTAGAAACAGGAACACCCTTTGCATTTTTCCGCGATACTGTAAACAAGTATAATACTAATCCGCAAAAGGGTATTATTTACTGCTCAAACCTTTGTACCGAAATAGCACAAAATATGAGTCCTGTAGAAGTACTTCAGCGCAGTATTACAATAGAAAAAACTCCCGAAAACCCAGAGGGAGAAGAAGTAATTACACAAATTACCAAACCTGGCGACTTTGTAGTCTGCAACCTTGCCTCACTCGTTTTGGGAAACATAGATATCGAGAAAGAGGGTGAATTAGAAGATATTGTACGTACAACAGTGCGAGCACTTGATAACGTAATTGACCTTAACTACTATCCCATCGAATATGCACAAATAACTAATAAACGATATCGCTCAATTGGACTGGGAGCAAGTGGGTATCACCACATACTAGCGAAAAACGGCATTCAATGGGAAAGCGACGAGCACGTACAGTTTGCAGACACCCTCTTTGAGCGTATAAACCGTGCAGCAGTAGAAGCAAGTGCAGACCTAGCTGCAGAAAAAGGTGCTTACGAATACTGCGAGAACTCGGATTGGAAAACCGGCGCCTACTTTAAAAAAAGAGGCTATACCCACGAAAGTTGGCAGCCAATCGTAGAAAAAACAATGACACACGGCGTTCGAAACGCATATATTGGAGCAATAGCACCAACAAGCTCAACCTCTATCATCGCAGGAACAACTGCCGGCATAGACCCAGTAATGAAAAAGTACTTCCTCGAAGAAAAAAAGGGCACTATAGTTCCACGCGTTGCACCAGAATTATCGCCTAAAACATTTTGGTTTTACAAAAATGCACACCAAATCGACCAAAACTGGTCGCTCAAGGCAGCCGGAGCACGTCAGCGGCACATAGACCAAGCACAGTCATTAAACCTTTATATAACCACCGACTACACATTACGTCAAGTACTTGAACTATACATAAAAGCGTGGGAATATGGACTAAAATCGATTTACTATGTTCGCTCACAATCCCTCGAAGTCGAAGAATGTGAAGTATGTGCTAGTTAAAAAAATATTGGAGTAAATAAAATGGATATAAGAGAACAATTAGAAAAAAAGCACCTTTTTAATGAAAATGGTGACATAGAAACAAATAAACGTCGCATAATTGGCGGAAATACCACCAACCTAAATGACTTTAATAATATTAAGTATGTGTGGACATCAGAATGGTACCGCCAAGCTATGAACAACTTTTGGATACCAGAAGAAGTAAACTTACAAAGTGATGTAAGCGACTATCGAAAATTGAACGAAGTAGAAAGAACCGCTTACGACAAGATTCTCTCATTTTTGGTGTTTCTCGACTCAATTCAAACAGCAAATCTGCCCTTTATTGGTGAATACGTAACCGCAAACGAAATAAACCTTTGCCTTACCATTCAGAGTTTTCAAGAAGCCGTGCACTCACAAAGTTACGGCTACATGCTAGACACCATCTGTAACCCAACCGAACGCACAGACATACTCTACCAATGGAAAAATGACGAACACCTTCTCCGCCGTAATAAATTTATTGGCGACCTATACAACGAGTTTCAAAAGAAACAAGATGCACAAACCTTGGTTAAAACAATGATTGCAAACTATATCCTAGAAGGTATTTACTTTTACTCAGGCTTTATGTTTTTCTACAATCTTGGAAGAAACGGAAAAATGAG